>CAYMKT010000114.1:8606-12923 GCA_964391065.1 uncultured Terrimonas sp.
GAGAATGGCCGGTATGAGGAGGTACGTATACACAATGAAGAAAGAAATTCAGACTTTCTGTTGAGTTATAACAATACCACCGGATCAGGCGATTTTGGATATACTATTTCTGTTGGTGGAAACCAGCTCGATCAATCCGGTAATACCATCGATGCTGCGGCGCCCCAGTTACTGGTGCCCGGCGTGTACAACCTGGGCAATACCCAAAGCCCTGCCCAGGTGAGTAACAGGCAATACAAAAAGAGAATTAATAGTTTGTATGGAATGGCGAATATTAACTATAAGGGATTGGTTTACCTGGATATTACCGCCCGAAACGACTGGTCGAGCACGTTGCCGCCGGATCACAATTCCTATTTTTATCCTTCCATAGGATTAAATGGAAACATGAAGGATATCCTTAAACTGCCATCGGTTTTCAGCCAGGCACAGTTGAGATTCAGCGCGGCGCAGGTGGGTAACGACGCCGGACCTTACCAGATTAATAATACGTACAGCTATGGCACGCCATGGGGAAGTAACTATTCACTCGTTGGACCATCCACACTCCTGAACCCAGAGCTGAAGCCCGAACTCACCTCCACCTATGAAATAGGTACTTCGCTCGGGTTCTTTAATAATCGCCTGGTAGTAGACGCTGCGTATTATGATATTCGTTCAAAAAATCAAATCATCAGTTTACCCACGCCTCAAAGCTCCGGCGCCTATGGCAGGTTTATAAATGCCGGTGAAATCAGGAACACCGGCTTCGAATTAGTGCTATCTGCAACACCGGTGAGTTCGCCTAGTTCGTTTTCGTGGAACTTCACGCTGAACTGGTCGCGCAATGTGGGCAGGGTAGTATCGCTTACACCCGAAGTAGATAAAATTGTGCAATCGGCCCCCGGAGAAGATGCATCTATCCAGGCGAGGGTAGGCGATAAAATGGGAGCGATATGGGGACCCGGCTATCAACGGGTTCCTGATGGACCCATGAAAGGAGAAGTTATTATCTTTTCTGACGCTTATCCAAGGCCTACCAGCACAGATATTTACCTCGGTAATGTAAACCCCGACTGGATGGCAGGTTTTTACAACCAGTTAAACTATAAAAATTTCAGTCTTAATTTCCTGTTTGCTGGGCAGTACGGCGGTAAATTTATTTCCCGCTTCTATAATAAAGCCGCGGGAGCCGGACAATTGGAAGAGGCCGCTTTAGGAAGAGAAGCAAGAACGCCGGGACAGGAATATGCAGACCCCTATTTTATACCCGGAGCTGCGCAAATGACGGATGGAAGTTACCAGCAGAACTCAACGAGCAAAGATGGTACTTACAGTGATGGTGTGTATGGAACCAATGCGAGGTATTTCATAAAAAAGCCATTGGATCATATATCTGAAGCACAACTGTTCAGTTCCACCTATTTTAAGCTAAGAGAACTTTCTATCGGATATAGCTTACCGGGTAAAATGATAGATGGCAGTTTCATTAAAAACGCCAGGATTGCTTTAACAGGGAGAAACCTGCTGCTGTTTACACCAAAGAGCAACCAACACTTCGACCCCGAAGTATCCATTGCTACAAGTGGTGGTGGTCTTATTCCAGGATTTGAGAACATGAGTACTCCCTCTACCAGGGAGATGGGTATCAGTCTGAATTTGAGTTTCTAAAACAGCAAAAATCAAACACATGAAAAAGTTAAAATTCATACCGCTCGTCGCTACCCTTTTTGCGATAAGCTGCACAAAAAACTTTGACGCTATTAATACCAATCCCAATTCACCCGATAAGTTAACTAACATTGGACTGCTGCTGCCGAATGTTATCAGGTCTTCCGTAAACAGTAGCTTTTATAATTCATATGCAAGGGGTGATGTGGCCGCCAACCTGTTGGCTTCGGACTATGCCAGCAACTTCAGCAACTGGGCGCGCTCAGATGCCAGCAGCTATTTTCTTTGGAACTATTATGATTATATACGCGACCTTAACGAGATCATAGAAATTGCCGGAGAACAGGGACTTAAAAACTACCTGGGTGTAGCTATGGTATACCGGGCATGGTTATTTCAGAATGTAACGGATATGTATGGCCCCATCCCTTTCCGGCAGGCTTCTGAGGCTAAATTAGAAGGCATTTACACACCCGAATATGAGCAGCAGGAAGACGTATATGCGGGGCTTTTATCCGATCTTGAAGAAGCCAACACTTTACTGGGCAGTTCCGGTGAAACCTTAATAGGAGATATTCTGTACAACGGCAATATTAACAACTGGAAAAAGTTCGCCAATAGTTTATCGCTGCGGTTGCTGCTGCGGGAATCAGATAAAAAAGACGTATCGCAGCAAATGAGAGCCATTGTGGAAAACAGTAATACAAGACCTTTATTTTCTTCAAATACCGACCAGGCTGCTTTGCAATACCTGAACGACAGGCCTGAAAATAATTCGCCTTTTTATAATTCAGGAAATGGATCTACAGGTACCAAGCTTACCAGGCAGTTGGTGGATGCATTAAAATCGCTTAATGATACCCGGCTGGTGGTGTATGCTTTACCTACTCCTGAAAGTAGTGCCGCAGACGCTAACGGTGTTCGGCCAGATCCTTCCCAGTTTGAATACGAAGGAGATCTGAATGGAATAGGCGCTTTTCCAAACGCCAACCTCAGTTCACCAATGGGTATTTTGTGGATGTCGAAACAATATGATCCGGAACTGGCTTCCACCACCGCCGCACAAGGTATATTGATGAGTTATGCTGAGGTACAGTTCATACTCGCTGAAGCAGCCGAAAAAAACCTGATTTCAGGGGGTGCTTCCGCTGCTGAAGCCTATTATCTGAACGGAATAAAGGACCATTTTGCGTATTATTCCAGCAGGATACCTTCAGCATATGCGACTTCTTATCTTAAGCTCACTCCCGCATCCGTGTACGCCGATGACGCCTACTTTGCACAAAGCGGCGTGGCCTATACAGGCAGCACCACGGAGAAGCTGGAAAAAATATGGCTTCAAAAATGGATTTCGTTATACCTGGTTGGATATGAGGCCTGGTACGAGTGGAGGAGAACCGGCTTCCCGGATATACCCATTGGTCCCATCGGTCCGGGTTATATACCAAGAAGAGCGCTGTATCCGGCAGACGAAACGCGAATCAATACCGTGCATTATGACCAGGCGGTGCAATGGCTGGGCGCCGACGACCTGGCAACACCGGTATGGTGGGATAAGTAAATCGCCCCGCCGTTCATTATCGATTACCATTAAACAAAGAAAGCATTGCCCCCGGGCAGTGCTTTCTTTATTAGGTTCAATACATTCATGAAGCTATTTTAATTCAATCACCGCCTTTCTACCAAAAAAACGGCTAATAGAGTCCTTATTGCGGGTAGTGTCTGATAAAGGACCTTTGAGCACCGTATATATCTTAAAAGTGATGGAATCTTCCGTACTGAGTTGTACATTGAACCCCATTTTTTGCAGATCTTTAAACCGGTTGGTGGCCCTGGGTTGCCTGGCAGTTTCAATAATTACTTTGTAGTTGTTGTTGCTGCTGTCCGCAACGGCGATTTGTGAGGCTGCCAGGCTATCTGCTTTTGCCTGTAAAGAAGAATCTGTTTGGGGTAATACGGGAATAACAGGTTGCACATTCTCCGGCTTACCAGGCTTGTTATTTTTTGCCAGTTGCCATTGTTGAAAAAAATAGTAGCTAATCCAGCCAACGATGGTTAATCCCAATACAAAGGCAAATGATACCAATATTTTCCGCAGAATATTTTTTGGTCTTTGGGCCTGTTTCGAAAATTCTTCCTCAAAAGAAATATCATTAACGGGATCGGTTTTTTTAGCCTTATGTTTTTTGGAGTCGTGATCTTCGCCAGCACTCATAAACGTTATCGCTTCATTTCCCTGTATAAAATCATATTCTCCACCGTCATTCAAAATTAATTTTCCGAGGCCTTCAATGTAAAATTGCTTACTTACATTTAACAGTTGTTTCCCTATACTTAAAAAATCTTCAATATCTGATGCAGCCAATGGTTTTATTTTACCGGTGCGCTCTGCAATAAAATCAACGATGCCTTCGTCTCCTTTCGTTTTTCTGTCGAAAATAAATTGTATGGTGTTTTCGGGGAGTTTGATCTTACCTTTCTCATTCTCAAACGGGTTGTCGTAGTAATTATCCAATACAAATGTTCCGATGCCTTCTAACTGCAACTTTTTATTCTGGAGCAGGTATTGTCCGAGTAAATGTGATATCTTCAAAGCGCTGCTTGTTTTTGATAAAGAAAAAGAACGGAGTCAGGAGCGCAAGTTACAAAAAACCCAAAACTAACCGG
>CAYMKT010000115.1:0-12733 GCA_964391065.1 uncultured Terrimonas sp.
TCAGTAATACCGGTTTATCATCAGGTACACCAGCACACCTGTAATGGAAACATACAACCAAACGGGCCAGGTAATACGCGCTATTTTTTTGTGCCGGGAAAATTCCGCCGTCAAACCCCTGTAAGCTGTAAATAATATAAACGGGAGAATAATACCCGCGAGTGGTATATGTGTGGCCAGTATCATGTAGTAAAAGATTCTCCACCGCCCGGTAGCCGCTTTTTCAGCATCGCTCACCAGTCCGTCGTGATTGATGTCGCCAAACTTTGTTTCACCGGCAAAGAGATGGTGACATATATAGGAAACCAGGAACAGCACGGATAAAAAAATGGCTGTTAGCATTATTTTTTTATGCAGTATATACTTATGCGCTTTTACAGCCATCAGTCCTGCAATTAATAAAATGCTTACAAATGAATTGATGATGGCATTAACCAAAGCAAACGCATGTACATCAAATCCCAGGTTGGCATCTACTTTAATCCGGCTCAATACTACTACCGCGGTAAATACCACAAAAGAAACCAGGCCTATCAATAGCCACGCCAGCCTGTCGTTCTTCTTTATTTGCGGTTCAAGGCCAATTGTGTTCTTCATTTTTTACACTTGTATGCAACTATTTTAATATAAAGTCTCAACCACCAAACAAGCTGCGCTTTTTCTTTTTTTCTTTTTCCAGCATCAGTAATACCGCATCCCTGGCTAATTTTTCAAGGTGAATGCTGTCTAACCCATTATACCATCCCCGAACCACCCTGTTTTTATCCAGTAAAAAAAAATACTCGGTATGTATGAAGTTGGTGTCCACTTTTGTGTCGGCGATATTGGCTTTGAATTCTTTTTTAGCGATGTCGTAAATCTCTTCTTTGTCGCCCGTAAGCAACCACCAGGTATCGTGATTAATGCCGTATTTATCGGCGTATTTTTTTAATTTTTGCGCGGAGTCGCGTACAGGGTCAACGCTAAAGGAAAGGAACCTCACCACGGTATCTGTTTTGTTAAACGCATCCTGTAGCCGTTTCATATTGCGGGTTAGGGTAGGGCAAATGCTGGGACAGGAAGTAAAAAAGAAATCAGCCACGATAATTTTATCATCCAGGTCGTTTAAAGAAACCTGTTTTCCCAACTGGTTGGTAAGGGTAAAGTTTTTTACTTTATGCCATACCGTGTCGGACGTGGTTTTGCCATAAGAGGTAATGTTTTGAACGCTATCGTAAAAATAACGTTTGGGCATTACTACGGCTTTTGCACTGAAATGTTTTAAAAGAAAATAACAGGTTAACGGTAGGAGGGCTGCCAGTAAAATTGCGATGAACGATTTCTTACTCATCATAATCCGCAAAGATAGCGCTTCTATTGTTTTAGAATCCGTTTCGACTCATTGATCATACTGCCCCGTATGCTTAAAATGTATTCTCCTTTGGGGATGCTGTACATGTCTAAAATATGTTGCAGGTACACCGTAGTTTTTTTGAGGAGATAGCTTCGGACATTTTTACCGGTCATATCATATAAAATACAGGAGATTTCACCCACTCCTTCGGCGTTAATAATTAACGTGGCGTTGTTAAAAACGGGGTTCGGCATAATTACAATCTCCGCTTTTGGGTTTGTAATGCGCCGCACTTTCCTGATCTCCGAATAGGCACTTTGTCCATTCCCGGTTATTCCGGTTATCCTGTAAAAAGCGCTATCCCTCAAAAACCCCGGGTCGGAATACGCGTACCCTGTTCCGGTTTGCGTTGCAGCAAAGTTTCCATTCATTAAAGGCCGAAAAACCACACCGTCTGCAGAACGTTCCACGGTAAATTGAACCTGGTCTTTGCCGGTTGAAGCAAATTCCCAATGAAGTTGTACCATATTGTTGTCGGAAAGCGTGGCCCTGAACGACAGAAATAATGAGTCACTTAAACTTGCCTGGGTCAGTCCTGACTGGCTTAGGAGCAGGCATAGCATACCCTGTAAAGAGAGAATAGATATGTAGCGGCAAAGAGGGTTCATGCAGCGTTTATTCGTATTCGGGACTTAAAAATTCCTTATCTCCAAAATGAACAGGGAGAAATAAAACGCGAAAATTGTGCCCGGGGTATAAACGAATTGGTAAAGTTTTATTAAAACGGCTATGGTTTACCGTTACTTATAACGCCCAGATAGCGTCCCATCCAGTATGGGAGAAGCCAGGTGTCTCCTGCACCAAGCTCGCTGTGCCCATTGGTTTGCTTATGTAAATTAAACAGGTTGCGGTTGTGTTTCTGCTCGGGCCTTTCATCAGGCGGCAATACTTCTGAGGTGGTTTGCCCCCTGAAATTTTCATTCATATGCACGATGTCTTTTCTTGTTCTGTTGTCTACCGACCATTCGATCATATCCATTGGCATTTCCTTCAGGTACCAGATGCTCTGGTCGAGATCAAACGAGTTTGCGCCGGTCATGGCATAACAAAAATTCCATAATGCATCTTTTTCAGGCCTTTCGGCTTCCCAATGATCGCGTATGGCCTGCTGATATTGAATCTTGAGTGAGTCATTCAACGCATAGGGATATAAGCCCCAATAAGCCAGGAAATACATTTCATCGTCTGAATGATTCCAGCTTTCAGACAACGATCTGCTCCAGGCATCTGCATCCTCCGGCGCTTTACCGATTTCTTTAAAAGGTTTTTCAAGGTTCCGCAGGTAGCCTTCCTTATACAATAGCTGTTCGGCCGTTGTTTTGTATTTCTCTTTCCCTGTAAAATGATAAGCTGTTTGCAGGAACGCAATAATGTTGGAAGAATACACTTTACGGTCGCCCACCATTACCGGAAGCCGGTTAACATAGGCGGGATTCCATATACCCCATAAAGTAGGCTTTCCGTCGGCATCTATCAACTGTAAATTATTGTCTACAATATGCGTCATTAATCCGTCCATCAATTCGATTGCCCTCTTTCTTATGCCTTCGTCGTCCATATACTGTGCTACAAGAGTAAGGGCAAACATTTGCCCTACCGTTTGGTCACTGCTTGAAGCTCCCCGCCAGTCCCACTCCTTATTGTCGGCCTGCCTCCAGCTTACGGAATATTCGTAACCGGGGTACCAGTAGTTTTTCAAATAGTCGCGGTGTTCTGTTTTGAAGGGCATGGTTCCATGCCTTTCGTACGAGCGGCCAAAGTAACCGGGCAGGGAATGAATCGTATACAGCCGTTCCATGGCTTCAAATGCTTCGAAGCAATTTTGCTTTGCTGAGGGGTCATGGGTAACCAGGTAGCGGAAAAGCTGGCTTCCCAGGTACATGGCGGTCCATAAATTATCGCTATCGTGCGGTTCCAGTTGGGCTGTAGATAAGTCTCCATTGTTTATGCGAACCACATCGCAATACAAACCATACCGTATATGCCTTTTCCTTACTTGCTGGTCGTAAAAGGCGGCTTTGTCTTCCAGTGTCATTTGTTTAAAGCATATCTTTCCCAGGCCCGCATTGGTTAATATCAGCACCGATCCGTCATTGGACGGGGCAATATGTATTACGGTATCGGAAGGCAGCCAACGTTTGGAAGCATAGTAATTGAATTTACCATCTTCCTTGAGCATAAAAGCGCCTTTAGTAGAACCAAACCAGAGCTTGCCGTTTATTTCAGTAACGGCAGTAATGCCGGTCCACGGCAGTGTTGTATTTATTTCGCCTTTTTGCTGACGGGTATCAGCATCTATTACGATATAACCATTGTGCGTACCTGCAACAATATCTTTACCACTGTTAGCGGTAGTAAAGCAGGTCAGATTGCCGGCTTTAAACACAGCCGTATAGGTTTTATCTGCGGGCTTAAAGGAAAAGATTTGATTGGACGAAAGAATGTAGAAGGCACGCTTTGCACTGTCGTAAGTAATATCCAGCACCTTTTCGCCAGCTTTACCTTCCCACAACAGTTGGTCGCCTTTAATATATTGCAGCGCTGTTCCGTTGGAGATCAGGAAAGCGAAATCATCACCCCCGGCAAAAACAGCAGCGTCGGGCAGGCTGTGTCTGGAATATAAACTACCGGCCCATGCATTGCTGAGCACGGCTTTATCGTCGAGAAATACAAACTGGTGCTGGTAAATGCCGATATCAGCGACCTTTTTATCCTTCATGGGTCTATAGGAATCATCGGCTACCATTGTTCCGGGATAGAGTAATTCCCCGGCATAAGGTTGGAGGATTCCGCTGGAAGAGAGGATTTTAATAACTCCATTGCGGTCGGCATACACTTTTTGCAAGGCTACCCCAGGCTCAACCAAATTGTATTTAATACTGTAATCCTGCTGGTAAGGAATATCCGTATAAACGGGTTGAACAGCGTTCGTCTTTCCCTTTTGTTGTTGTAAACAGCCAACAGCAGCCACCCAAAATATTAAAATCCAATGCCGCATAAATCAACGGGGCAATAATGCGAAATAAATCATCATTGTCATTTATTCATTCTCCGGTGCGCTGATCACATCAAGATAACGACCCATCCAGTAGGGCAGCAGCCAGATATCACCCGCGCTGTATTCGCTATTGCCGTTTCGTCCGCCATCCAGGTCAAAGCGGTTGGCGTTATGCCGGCTAATGTCCAGTTCATCGGGTGGCAATACTTCTTTGGTGGTTTGATTCCTGAAATTAGGGGCTATCTTTTCAATATCTTTTCGTTCGCTGTTTTGTATAGTCCAGGTTATCATATCTAATGGATATTCCTTTAAGTACCATACGGCCTCATTCAAATCAAAGTCTTTTGTACCGGTAAGTGCGGTAAAAATATTCCAGGCGCCTTCTTTTTCAGGGCGTTCAATTTCCCAATGATCAATAATAGCCTCCTTATACTTAGCCTTTAATGTATCGTTGAATGCGTAGCGGTACAATCCCCAATAGCCCAAAAAATACATTTCATCGTCGGAGTGGTTCCATCCTTCAGACAACATTTTACTCCAGTCATTGGCATCAGCCGGTGCTTTGCCTATTTCTTTCATAGGACGCATCAGGTTTTCGAGATAGCCGTATTTATCCATTAACTCAAAGGCCTTGTCTTTGTATACTTCTTTTTTGGTGAAATGATAGGCCGTTTGAAGCATGGCGATGATATTGGAAGAATTTATTTTCCGGTCGCCAACATTTATTGGATGGGAGTTTACGTATTCCGGATTCCATTTACCCCATAAGGTGGGCTTACCATCCCAATCAACAAGGTACATATCATTGTCAACAACATGTTGCATCAGGGTATCGATCAGGGCTACCGACTTCTCCTGTATGGCCTTGTCGTTTACCACTTCGGCCAACACCGCAAACACAAAAATATGCCCAATCGCTTCATCACTGCTGGTAGTGGATTTCCAATCCCATTCATCGTTTCCCGGCGCCGGTTTCCATTTATCGGTATCATGCTTCATATACCCTCTTCTTTCATACGACCTGGATGGAAATCCTTTTACACCATTAATCGTATATAAACGTTCCATGGCATCTAACGACTCCCTGCAGTTTTGCAAGGCGTCGGGCGACTTTGTAACCGCGTAGCGAAAAGCTTCACCCGCGAGGTACATCGTTGTCCATAAACCATCATTGTCAGAATCTTCCATATGTCCTGTTCCGATATCGCCGTTTTTCATTCCGGCCAGGGTGGCATTAAACCCGTTGCGTATATGCCTTTTCCTCACCTGCTGGTCGTAAAAGGCGGCTTTGTCTTCCAGTGTCATTTGTTTAAAGCATATCTTTCCCAGGCCCGCATTGGTTAATATCAGCACCGATCCGTCATTGGACGGGGCAATATGTATTACGGTATCGGAAGGCAGCCAACGTTTGGAAGCATAGTAATTGAATTTACCATCTTCCTTGAGCATAAAAGCGCCTTTAGTAGAACCAAACCAGAGCTTGCCGTTTATTTCAGTAACGGCAGTAATGCCGGTCCACGGCAGTGTTGTATTTATTTCGCCTTTTTGCTGACGGGTATCAGCATCTATTACGATATAACCATTGTGCGTACCTGCAACAATATCTTTACCACTGTTAGCGGTAGTAAAGCAGGTCAGATTGCCGGCTTTAAACACAGCCGTATAGGTTTTATCTGCGGGCTTAAAGGAAAAGATTTGATTGGACGAAAGAATGTAGAAGGCACGCTTTGCACTGTCGTAAGTAATATCCAGCACCTTTTCGCCAGCTTTACCTTCCCACAACAGTTGGTCGCCTTTAATATATTGCAGCGCTGTTCCGTTGGAGATCAGGAAAGCGAAATCATCACCCCCGGCAAAAACAGCAGCGTCGGGCAGGCTGTGTCTGGAATATAAACTACCGGCCCATGCATTGCTGAGCACGGCTTTATCGTCGAGAAATACAAACTGGTGCTGGTAAATGCCGATATCAGCGACCTTTTTATCCTTCATGGGTCTATAGGAATCATCGGCTACCATTGTTCCGGGATAGAGTAATTCCCCGGCATAAGGTTGGAGGATTCCGCTGGAAGAGAGGATTTTAATAACTCCATTGCGGTCGGCATACACTTTTTGCAAGGCTACCCCAGGCTCAACCAAATTGTATTTAATACTGTAATCCTGCTGGTAAGGAATATCCGTATAAACGGGTTGGGTTCCGGAAGTCTTTTTTTCAGAACAGGAAAAAAGGAAGATAGAGAGGACCAGGGTAAATAAAATATTCTTTCTCATGAAATAAATAAATGATTAAAATTTAATACGTGAAGATTATTCTCCGGTTATCGCGGCTTTTTTCAGAAGGCAAATAAATACGAACAAGAGAGATGGAGTTCTGGCATTCATACTCACCTGCTGTTCGTAAAACTTACTGGCTGTACAGGCATAAAGACATTTTTGACCTATCTTTCAACTTCAATATTTTATTTCAAAACATCTGCTGATGAAGAACATAATAGTCACGTGGCTATGCTCTATTGTAACCTGCGGCGTATTTGCCCAGCAAACATTTCCGGTAAACGGCGTGGCCGATGAACGCAGCGGAACCTATATTTTTATCAATGCCACCATTGTAAAGGACGCACAAACCACGCTGCAGAATGCTTCACTACTCATTCAAAAAGGGAAAATCATCGCGGTAGGGAATACTATTTCCACTCCTAAAGATGCCGTAGTAGTAGATTGTAAAGGAAAGTATATTTTTCCTTCCTTTATAGATTTGTACAGCAGTTATGGCATTGCCCTTCCTGAGCATACCGGAAAACCTTTTAGTTATAGCGCACCTGCTCAACTTACCTCCAATATAAAAGGGGCCTATGGTTGGAACCAGGCCATTAAGGCCGACGTAAATGCAGCTACCCTGTTCGTTACCGATAACAGCAAAGCCAAATCTATCCGCGATATCGGTTTCGGAACGGTGCTTACACATCAGCAGGATGGTATTGCACGGGGTACCGGAACATTGGTTACCCTAAGCAGCGCACGGGAGAATATGGCCATCATTAAAGAAAAAGCATCGGCTCATTATTCATTCAGCAAAGGAACGTCTACCCAAAGTTACCCCGCCAGTTTAATGGGCGTTATTGCACTATTGCGTCAAACCTATCTCGATGCGGCCTGGTACAAGACCAAGCCTGTTTCCGAAGGCGTGAACCTGAGCCTGGAGGCGTGGAACAGTAATCAACAACTACCCCAGATTTTTGAAGCCAACGATAAATGGAATGATATCCGGGCAGACCGGGTAGGAGATGAATTTGGCGTGCAGTATATTATTAAAGGGGGAGGTAACGAATACCAGCGTATAAACGAAATAGCGGCAACCAAAGCCGCTTTCATATTGCCGGTTAATTACCCCCAGGCAATGGATCTCGCCGATCCGGATGATGCACGCCTGGTTTCTTTAAATGATTTAAAACATTGGGAGATGGCGCCTGTTAATGCTGCTGCCTTCGAAAAAGCCGGAATTCCCTTTTGTTTTACCACGGATGGTTTAAATGATACAAAGCAGTTTTTACCCAATATCCGGCAGGCTATCGATAACGGGTTAAGTGAACAGAAGGCATTGGAAGCCCTTACCAGAATGCCTGCTACCCTGCTGGGGGTTTATGACCAGGTTGGGAGCATTGAACCTGGTAAACTAGCGAACTTTTTGATTACCTCCGGCCCGGTTTTTCACGAAAAAACCGTCGTTTACCAAAACTGGGTGGCAGGCGAGAAATATGCGGTACAGGATGCCGGCTGGGATAGTATTGAAGGAATTTACACGCTGGTTTTACATACGGCAAAGGGGGATGATCAGTATACCATTGATGTAAAAGGTTCTAAAACCGCCATCATCACCAAGTCCGATTCCCTGCCTGTAAAATTTAGTTTTAATGGAAAACTGGTCAGCATCACCTTTAAACCCGGCAAACAAGCAAAAAATCTGGTGCGTCTGAGTGGAACCGTAAATGATATCACCTGGAGTGGGAATGGCATAGATGCCGATGGCAATGCCTTATTGTGGGACGCACGTTTTGTACGAACATCAGTTGCAAAAGCCGATACAGCCAAACCCCAAAAGCAGTTACCACTCGCCAGCATTACTTACCCGTTTGGTAGTTATGGCTGGGATAGGTTGCCTGTTACGGAAAACCTGCTGATTAAACATGCAACGGTGTGGACTGGCGAAGCCGCCGGACGACTGGAAAACACGGACGTACTGGTTAAAAATGGGAAAATTGCCCAAATAGGGCAAAATCTCGCCGATGCGTCGGCAAGAACCATTGACGGAACGGGTAAGTATCTTACCGCAGGTATAATAGACGAACATTCCCATATTGCTACCGCGTCTATAAATGAAGGCGCGCAATCTGTTACTTCAGAAGTACGTATCGGTGATAATCTGAACCCTGATGACATTAATATATACCGCCAATTAAGCGGCGGCGTTACTTCGTCGCATATCCTGCATGGATCTGCCAATACCATTGGCGGACAAACGCAATTGATCAAACTGCGCTGGGGCGCCGATGATGAAGGATTGAAATTTAAGGGAGCCGATCCTTTCATCAAATTCGCGCTGGGTGAAAATGTAAAACGCACTACTGCTCCGGGTAATAACCGGTTTCCCGATACCCGCATGGGCGTGGAACAGGTGATGACAGATGCCTTTCAAAGGGCTGTTGATTATGAAGAGGCGATGAAAGATGTAACACCCGCAGCGCATGCAACTTCAAAAAAGGGACAATCCGCACTCTCATCGGTAAAAACGGTAAGGAGGGATCTTGAACTGGATGCGCTGCTGGAGATCATGCACAAAAAAAGGTTTATTACCTGCCACTCGTATGTACAAAGTGAAATTACCTCCACCATGCGGGTAGCCGAAAGATTTGGCTTTCGCATCAACACGTTTACCCATATACTTGAGGGCTATAAAGTGGCTGATAAAATGAAAACGCATGGCGCTAATGTTTCTACTTTTTCTGATTGGTATGCCTATAAAATGGAAGTGGCCGATGCGATTGCCTACAACGCCGCTATTATGCAAAAGGTTGGGCTGAACGTGTGCATTAATTCGGATGATGGCGAAATGGCCCGTCGCCTGAACCAGGAAGCTGCCAAAACCGTGAAGTATGGTGGAGTACCCGAAGACGAAGCCTGGAAGATGGTTACCATCAATCCTGCTAAAGCGCTTCATGTTGATGACAGAACCGGGAGCATCAAAGCTGGTAAGGATGCCGACCTGGTATTATGGAGCGATAATCCGCTCAGCATTTATGCAAAGGTTGAAAAAACCATTGTAGATGGCATTGTATATTTCGACAGGGAACGTGATCTGCAACTGCGCAGCACTATCGCTGCTGAACGTAACCGGGTTATTCAAAAAATGGAAAGTGAAAAAAACAGCGGAACGCTTGCGGCTCCTTTCAGGGCGAGCAGGGTTGTAATGTTAAGTTGCCATGATGACGATGCTGATGATGGGCAGCAAAACCATATTCAATAACGCCATTTCATACAAAAACAATCATGAAAAATATATTTAGCTTTTTATTGCTGCTTTTTTTCGTTTCAACTGCCAGTGCGCAGGATGATGTGTATCCTGCAAAACCATATAACGGACTGCTTTTTATTACTAACGGGAATGTACATGTGGGAAACGGGCAGGTTATTGAAAATTGCACCATCGAGATTAGTAATGGAAAAATTATTAAAGTGGCCTCCAATATTCCTGTCCCGCAGGATGATGTAAAAGTGATTGATGCTAAAGGCAAACAAGTTTACCCCGGGCTCATATTACCGGTGTCGGACCTGGGGTTAAAGGAAATTGGAAGAGGGGTGCCCGGTTCAGACGATTACTTAGAACTGGGTGATCTTAACCCTAACGTGAGGTCAATCGTGGCCTACAATACCGACTCCAAAATGATTAATGTGTTAAAGGCCGATGGTATTTTATTGGTCAATACGGCGCCCCGGGGTGGAACAATCAGCGGGTCTTCATCCGTGGTACAACTGGACGCCTGGAATTGGGAAGATGCGGCTTACAAAATGGACGCAGGGATACATATTAACCTTCCTTCCTTTGCCACTGCGCCCCGCACTGGCCGTCCCGCAACTCCAGACGAGTCTGCCAAACAGGCTCTTGAAAAAATAAATGAAATTAAAAGTTTTTTCAGTGCAGCCAGCGCATACCACCAGGAAGCCGCGCATGCATCTACCAATCTTAAGCTGGCAGCCGTAAAGGGGTTGTTCGATAAAACGCAAACCTTATTTGTGCATGCCAACCAGGTAAAGCAAATGCTGATTGCTGTTGATTTTGTAAAAGAATTTGGGTTTAATGTAACGGTTGTTGGCGGCGCGGAAAGCTGGCAGATTGCCCCTTTGCTTAAACAAAACAATATATCAGTGATATTGAATGCAGCGCATAGTTTACCCCAAACGGAAGACGATGATGTAGATCAGCCTTATAAAACACCCGCTGCGTTGCAAAAAGCAGGTGTGTTGTTTGCTATAACCGACGATGCCAGCAACACCCGCTACCGTAACCTGGCCTATAATGCGGGAACCGCCGCCACCTACGGTTTAACCAAAGAGCAGGCATTGAGCGCCATTACACTGAGCGCGGCCAGGATATTGGGTATTGATAAGCTTACGGGCTCGCTGGAAGCCGGCAAGGATGCTAACATTATTATTAGTGAGGGTGATATACTGGATATGCGCACCAGCATTGTTACGCATGCTTTTATACAAGGAAGGCAAGTAAACCTTTCTAACAAGCAAACACAATTGTATGACAGGTATATAAAAAAGTACGAATTGAAATAACCTGTTCATTTTTTACCGGGCATTCGGAAATTGTTTTATGAAATTTTTAGTAACGATATGGTATTTGCTAATTCTTGCGTCTTGCCATAATAATAGTGCCAATGACACGGTAGAAAGCAGCGCTGGTTCCATACCTGCTGCCCGCTATAGCACTAACCATGATTCCCTTGTTATTGAGTTATCCAGACAAATTTTATCTGCGTTAAAGAATAGCGACTACGAAACTTTTTCGCAGTTGATGCATCCTTTATCCGGCGTTCGGTTTTCACCATATGGCTATATAGACACGACAAGCGATATTGTTTTAAAAAAGGAAGAATTACTTGACCATTTTGGAAAGGCGCAACAACCAACCATTAAATGGGGTGATTACGACGGGTCTGGCGAACCCATACTGCTTACCATAGACGGCTATTTCCACAAATTTGTATACAATGCTGATTTTTTAAATGCACCGCAAACCAGCCTGAACAAAATAATAGGTAGTGGTAATTCATTGAATAATCTTGCTGCCATTTATACCGGTTGTGATTTTACAGAACATTATTTTCCGGGATTCGATGAAAAATATGGAGGCATGGATTGGTGTACTCTGCGATTGGTCTTCAAAATGTATAACGGCAGAACATATTTAGTGGGGATAGTTCACGATCAATGGACCATTTAGAATGCATTGTAAAGCATTGCTTATGATGGTTTGATGTTATATCAGGTATTTAAACCACCGCAAACATTGATACACTGCCCGGTAATATAATTGCTCCAGTCGCTGGCCAAAAATAAAGCCACATCGGCAATATTCTCCCCTGTTCCAAAACGACCCAGTGGAATCTCGCTTTTGTATTTTTCCGCTGCTGCTCCTTCCTTAAGATAACCCGTCATATCGGTTTCAATAAAACCCGGGGCTATGGCATTACAGCGGATGTTGCGGCTGCCCATTTCTTTGGCTATGCTTTTTGTAAAACCAATAATGCCTGCTTTGCTGGCCGCATAGCTGCTTTGCCCGGCATTACCCGATACGCCAATAATAGAGCTCATGTTGATGATGCTCCCGCTTTTGGCTTTCATCATGGGGCGGATAACCTGTTTGGTAATGTTAAACACGCTTTTGAGGTTCGTGCTGATTACGTCGTCCCACTGTTCTGCCGACATGCGGAGCAATAAGTTATCTTTGGAAATACCCGCGTTATTCACGCATATGTCAATGGCTCCGAATGTTTTGAGTACATCGTTTACGAAGATTTCACTTTGTGCAAAATCGCCTGCATTACTCTGGTAGGCCTTCGCCTTTACATTCATGGCCTGCAGTTTTGCTTCCAGCGCTTTTGCCTTATCCGTACTGCTATCGCTTACATAAGTAAATGCAATATGCGCACCGTGCTCTGCCAGCTTAAGCGCTATTGCCTCGCCGATACCCCGGGCGGCGCCCGTTACAATCGCTACTTTGTTAAGGAGTAATTTCATGTTTGTTGCTTAAATTCATTTGCAAGATAACAGAAAGTATT
>CAYMKT010000116.1:0-12664 GCA_964391065.1 uncultured Terrimonas sp.
CCTACTCCGCAATGGAATAATAAAAATTCTCACGACAGGATATTCAGTTAACCAGGTATAGATGCTGTTTACACATACAAATTAAAAACCTTCTTTACCATGACATTTTTTAAAAAATCGGGCTACCATTATTTTTATGCAGCGGCGGCTATTTTTTTACTGGCTTATTGTATTACCGCTGCACAACAAATGCATGATTGGGGCGGCTGGTTGCTGATGCTGTTTTTTTTATGCCTGGCCATCGCATTCAGAGGTAACAAAGTGTTAAGAGGACTTTCCTACACGGTGATCATTTTAGCTGCTGTTAGTCTCGCGATGTACTACCCGCAGTATTTTAAAAGCATTGGAGACTTCAAGCTTTCGGCGCTCATTGTTCCCTTATTGCAGATCATTATGTTTGGCATGGGAACGGAGCTGAGTCTTGGCGATTTTGCCCGGGTACTCCGTATGCCCAAAGGCGTTGTGCTGGGCGTAGTTTGCCACTACACCATTATGCCGCTGCTTGGCTTTACGATTGCGGGGCTATTTGCCTTTCCGCCTGAAATTGCAGCGGGCATTCTTTTAGTGGGTTGCTGCCCCAGCGGACTGGCCTCGAATGTGATGTCGTACCTGGCAAAAGCCAATCTCGCCCTGTCGGTATCGGTAACTACCATTTCCACCCTGCTGGCCCCCTTTTTAACGCCGTTGCTGATGCGCCTGCTGGGGGGAAGTTTTATCGAGATCCATTTTTGGGAAATGGTATGGGACATTACGAAAATCGTTATCCTGCCGGTTGCAGCCGGACTCATCTTTCATTATCTCGTACATGGAAAATTCAACTGGCTTGATAAAGCCATGCCGATTCTTTCGATGGCGGGTATCGCGCTGATCATTACCGTTATTACCGCCGCGGGGAGAGACAGCCTGCTGAAAGTAGGCAGCTTGTTGATCATTGCCACCTTTATTCACAATGTATGCGGCTATTTTCTCGGGTACTGGTCGGGTCGTATCTTAAAATTTCATGAACGCGATTGCCGGACTATCGCGCTTGAAGTGGGTATGCAAAATGCGGGTTTAGCGTCGGGAATTGCGCTAACAATGGGCAAGTTATCAACAGTAGGTTTGGCGGCAGCCATTTTTGGGCCCATGATGAATATCACCGGTTCCTTCCTTTCCAGTTGGTGGCATAACCGTCCGCCCCAGGACGACGGCACTACCGGAAAGGCGCAAACGCAGGCGTAAACAAAACACATGAACGACAAAAAAATTAAATTATGTCAGGATTCAAAGCTGTACTGTGCATCATGCTCGTAATGGTATTGGTGCAACCATTAACCGCGCAGCAAATATCAAAAGATGAACTCATTTTTTTAACTCCCGAATGGAAGGGTGAACGATTTTCCGATGGCCGTCCAAAAGTACCCGACAATATCATTCAGCGGATGAAGCTGGTGAGCGTGGAAGAAGCATGGGCCGTACTGAAAAATGAAGGCTACGGTTACCAGGTAGCTGAAGATTGGATGCAGATCAATCCGGACAGCGTACTGGTAGGGCGTGCTGTAACAGCAAACTTTATGCCCGGCCGGCCCGATGTGTGGGGCGCCATTGACGCCAGGGGGAAGAAGGCCGGCAAACGGGGGCAAAATACCTGGGCGGTTGACCTGCTGGTGAAAGGAGATGTATATGTAGCCGATCAATTCGGCGCGCATAAGAACGGACCCACCATCGGCGACAATGTAGGCAACGCGATTTATGCAAAAACCGGTAATGGTATCGTATACGATGGCGCATTAAGAGATGTGGAAGGATTGAAAGAGATCGGCGGCTTCACCTCCTATTATACGAGCTACGATCCTTCGCACCACAATCCGCCCGGAGATTTGAATACCATGATCGTCGGCATTAATCAACCCACAAGAATACGCAAGGTAACCGTAATGCCCGGAGACGTGGTGTTGGGAAAATCAGGTGTGGTGGTTTTTATTCCGCCGCATTTGGCTGAAAAAGTGGTTACCACATCTGAAATTGTAAGACTTCGGGATATGTTTGGCCATGAGCGTTTAAGAGAAGGCAAGTATACTGCCGGACAAATAGATGCCCGCTGGAGCGATGACATTGAAAAGGATTTCTCCAAGTGGCTTAACGATCACATTAATGAACTGCCCGTACCCAGGGAACAGGTTCAGGAGTTTTTGAAAAACCGCACCTGGTAATATTAATAACGCTTCAACTATTTACAATGGCAAATCAAACTTCACGCAGATCATTCCTTACAAAAGCATCAGTAGCCGCAGCGCTGGCGCCGCTGGCTTCATTGCAAACCTTTGGTGCGGGCTATGAAACCGCTATTGATAAAACACCCAAAACATCACCCCCATCCGATTTAAAAATCACCGAAATCAAATGCGGCTATTTAAGAGGCAGCCTGTTTGTAAAAGTATATACCAACCAGGGCATTTGGGGATGTGGTGAGGGCGTAGATGCCATACCCGGCACCTATCACTTAGTAAAAAATTTTGAAAACCGGCTCAAAGGCAAAAACCCGTTAAATGTTCACCGGCTTTTTGAAGACATCCGTAAATCGGGTTTTTTTCAGGGTGCGCAATCGGGGATGTATGTAGCCGTGCTCTCGGCTATTGAAACTGCTTTGTGGGATGTGGCGGGCAAAGCCTTGAACTTACCCGTGTACCAGTTACTTGGCGGAAAATTCCGCGACAAGATTCGTGTATACTGCGATACTGCCCTTTACCAGCGAAACTTACCTACCCCAAAAGATTTTGCTGAAGCAGCGCTGAAATCAAAAAGCATGGGATTCAATGCCATCAAGTTCGACCTCGACCAGGCCAACGACCCTAACAAGTACGACTTTTACAACTGGACGGCCAGCCCGGCCGAATTAAAACGCATGGTAGATCAGATCAGCGCAGCCAGGGAAGCCGTAGGGCCCAATATTGATATTTGTGTAGACATGCATGGAAGATATGATGCGGTTACCGGCCAGGCGGTGGCCAAATTATTGGAACCGCTCAATCTAATGTGGCTGGAAGAACCCATACCGGCCGAGAATGTGGAAGCTTACAAACTGATCACCGAATCTACCAGCACCCCCATATGTACGGGTGAAAACATTTATCTCGCTCATGGTTTCAGGCGATTACTGGAAATAGGGGGCGTTGATATTATAATGCCCGATTTGCAGAAAGCCGGCGGACTGGGCGAGGGGCAACGCATTGCCAACCTGGCTAACTTATACTATGTTCCTTTTGCACCGCATATGGTGGCTTCGTTCCTCGGCGCAATGGCATCCGCGCATGTGTGTGCATCTGTGCCTAACTTCATGGTACTGGAATGGCAATCGTATTTTCACACCGACCCCATGTTTAAAGAAATTGTTACTTATGAAGGTGAGTGGGTAAAGAATAGTTTTATCACTCTTTCCGAGAAACCGGGCATAGGCGTTGAAATTAACGAAGAAGGAATGAAGAAGTATGCGATACCGGGAGTTCCGTTTTTTGCTTAACCATTTCATGTCTGTTCTATATTTTCCATTAGGCGCCAGGCATTTCAAAAGTGTCTGACATCTACGCTCAACAATGTCTCAAAAGCAATTAAGATGATCAGGCCTTACATTTTAGCGGACACCAATTGGAAAGATGTTAAAAATTCAAATTACGATTTGGCAATACTGCCATGGGGAGCAACGGAAGCGCATAATTACCATTTGCCCTATTCAACCGACGTTATAGAAGCAGATCATATTGCAGCCGAGTCTGCAAAAATTGCCTGGAACAGTGGAGCAAAGGTTATTGTTTTACCCACCATTCCATTTGGCGTAAACACCGGGCAAGCCGACATCAAATTGGATATCAACCTCAATCCAAGTACACAATTGCAGATTATTGCGGATATTATAGAGGTACTTCAAAGGGCTCAAATTTTCAAACTGCTGATTTTTAACAGTCATGGCGGGAATGATTTTAAATGGATGATAAGAGAGTTGGGATTAAAATTTCCTAAAATGCTGCTAAGCACCTGTAATTGGTTTCAAGCCCTGGATAAAAAGGAATTTTTCGAACAGCATGAAGGCGACCATGCAGATGAAATGGAAACGAGTTTGGTGATGTATTTAGCGCCACATTTAGTACTTCCTTTGGAAGAGGCGGGCCCGGGAAATGAGAAGAAACATAAAATAAAAGCGTTTACAGAGGGTTGGGCCTGGTCTGAAAGAAAATGGTCGCAAATTTCTGAGGACACGGGAACCGGTAATCCAAAAGCATCCACTAAAGAAAAAGGAGAAAAATATTTCGAGGCGGTAACGTCAAAAATTTCAAGTTTTCTAATTGCATTGTCTAAAGCCGACAAAAATAATCTTTACGAATAGCATGGCAATCTGTGATTACTGATCGGTAACGAAGGTTGGGTTTCGCCGGAAAAAGAAATGCTGTAAACCGCGCTCCGTTAAAATTTCACCACCTCCCCATATGCTTTTTTAGGCTGCATGTTTTTGTCGAACAACAAGGGGTAATCCTTCCTGCCGGGCACAGGAAAATTATCCAGCCAACTGTGCCGGTCCGAAATATTCCAGAACGTTACGGCCGACAATACATCTTTATATTTTCTGAAAACCCCGAAAATCATTCCGTACATTTCCGCCTGCCTGGTTTCCTGTTCCGGGGTAAATTGATCATTTGCATCCTCCGGTTTTCTTTCCCGGCGGCTATGTTCCTTAGGGTATACCGACAGGTCGAGTTCGGTTACCTGTATTGCAAGTCCAACGTTTTTAAACTGATCAAGGGTTTCTACCAATGTTTGTTCGGAGGGTTCATATATAGACCAATGTCCCTGGATGCCTACGCCATGAATGGGAACGCCGGCATCTTTTAAACTTTTAACCAGCCTGTAAATTTTGCCTCTCTTTACCGGATCAATCACATTATAATCATTATAAAACAGTAACGCATCGGGGTCGGCTTCATGGGCATACTGAAACGCTTTTGCAATAAAATCTTCGCCACATATCTGTAACCAAATGGAGTTGCGGAGATATTCACCGGGCTTATCCGAAATGGCTTCGTTCACCACATCCCAGGCATAAATGGTTCCCTTGTAGCGTTTAACCACGGTAGTAATATGTTCCTTCAGGCGTTGGAGTAAAACTTCTTTCGACACATTTTTGCCCTGCGTATCAATAAACAGCCACTTAGGTGTTTGATTGTGCCAGCACAGCGTGTGGCCGCGAAGTTTAAGGTTATGGCGTTTTGCAAAAGCCGCGATGGAATCCGCATCCTTCCAGAAGTACCTGTTTTCTTCGGGATGAATGGGTCCCATCTTCATCGCATTTTCGGGTGTTATACCGGCAAATTGTTGCACAATTAAATTGCCTTCATCGGTTTGTAAGGCACGGGGCGAAACGGCAACCCCCATGGTAAAATAGTGCTGGTAATAATCCTTCAATCCTTTGTTTACCGTTTTATCACTTTGGGCAGAGCCGGGCTTAGCCTGACTTAGCAATAAAAGCAATGCAAGCATTTTTACTAAAGAAGCTATTTTCATGGTACTATTTTTTTCAATGGCTGTTACGGAGCTGAACGGAGCGTCGCAACAAATGCATCAACAGCGTTCCACAGCCCGCTACAAAACATTACTGATTTGCATTGATCGTTTCTATGCTTCCATCATCTTTGTATTTCAATTCGGTTACTTTCACATTCCGTAAATGTGTTTTACCGCTCAACTGCGCATCGTGGTAAAATAAATACCATTTGCCATTGATCTCCACAATGGAATGATGGTTGGTCCAGCCCTCTACCGGATTGAGTATAACACCCTGGTACGTAAACGGACCGTAGGGATTATCGCCGGTGGCATAGCAAATGAAATGGGTATCGCCGGTGGAGTAGGAAAAATAGTATTTGCCATTGTATTTGTGCATCCAGGCCGCTTCGAAAAAACGTTTATCATTGTCTTTTTCCCTGAACAGGTTCCCGTCTTTATCTACAATTTTTACTTCTTTTACCGGCTCCGCAAAACTTTTCATGTCTTTCTTCAGTTTTGCCACGCGTGGAAGGATGGCCAATTCATCGGGCCCGCGAAGTTTGCCCGCGGAGTCGTAGCTGTTATTGTTCCATCTTTGTAACTGCCCGCCCCATATACCGCCAAAATACAGGTATGCCTCTCCGTTATCATCGCGGAATACGGTGGGATCAATGCTGTAACTTCCGGCGATGGGTTCTTTCTCGGCAACAAAAGGTCCTTCCGGTTGTTTGCTTGTCGCAACACCTATGCGAAAAATATCTTCCTTATCTTTTACCGGGAAATACAGGTAGTAAGTATTATTGGCAAAAGTTGCATCGGGCGCCCACAACTGCCTTCCGGCCCAGGGTATGTTTTTAATATCCAAAGCAACACCGTGATCTGTTACAGCACCTCCAATGGAATCCATGGAAAGCACGTGATAATCCCGCATATCAAAATGGCTCCCCAAATCGTCTTCAGGTATGCCGGCAGCCGTATCGTGCGAAGGATAAATATAAATACGGTTGTTGAATACATGCGCTGAGGGATCGGCAGTATAGATGTTTGACACCAGGGGTTGCGAAAGATATTTTTTTTGTTGTACCGCTTCAGCCGGTTGATCTTTTTCGGTTTGCTGCCCATTATTGCAACTTGTTGCAACAGTAATAATGCCTGCGATGGCAGCTACAAGATATTTTTTTGATGGAAGCATGGTTGATGATTTTTATTGTTATTAATTTCCGGGTGCATAGGGGAAAGAGAGTGACTGATAATATTCAAGTGTGTGTTTCGGCTTTTCGAATACGTCGGGTATGGGCATTTTTGAAAAAGTTTGAAAGTAACTCAGGCAGGCGTCGCGCCACCACACCGCTTCTTTTTCCTGGATGGCAAGCAGCATCCTTACCTGTTCATATCTTTCTTCATCTACCAGCTCTTGTAAGCCGCTCCATTTTTTTTGCATGGATCTTACACTATCCACGCCTTCATTGTATTTGTAGCAAAGCTCCTCCCACAATGTTCTGCCCGATTTCATCGTGTGTTTCCAACTCACATGATGAAACCACAATACATATTGCTCATCGCAGGTGTTCACATCCTCATATTGTTTGCGAACCTCCGGTGCATATTGCGCTAATGCATTGGTACCGCTTGCTGTTCTGTTGAAACCTATGCCTTCCGAATCTGCGCGGTGATAATATACCGGGTTCCAGTCGGGCCGGTTCAATGTATTTGCCCAGGGTGCAGGTCCATAATGATGCCCGTTGTTCATGATATGGTGCAATCCTAATGGCGTCATATAATTTACCATGGCTTCCCGTGACATCATCATGATCGCTTCACAATTATTGACAAGTTTTGTGTTATTTGAAAAAGTTTGCCGGATCCATTCATCGGCAATTTGAGAGGAAGTAATGGTATCATTCCATGCCAGCCTTCCCAATGCATACCAGTTCGCCTGCGCGAAAGGGTGATTCGTCCAGTTGATTTCATTACCAATGTTAGACACACCGGCCATTCCGGAAAGGGTATGCCCATCGAGCGAGCCATCAATCACTTTTGCCACCGTTGAACCTTTGCCTTTTACATAGGTATCAGCCTGAAGGCATTCTTTAAAAAGCGGCGCTTCAAAAACGAGATGTGTTCCCTGTCCAAGATATTCCTGCGTGAGCTGAAACTCCATCACGATGGGTGTTTCAGGCATGGCGCCAAAAAGCGGGGAAAAAGGTTCACGCGGTTGAAAATCGATAGGGCCGTTTTTAACCTGTACCAATACATTCTTTCCGAACTTCCCGTCGAGCGGTTGAAATTCATCATAAGCCTGTTTGAACCGGTCGTCTGATTCGGGGCTGTACACAAAGGCGCGCCACATCACTACACCATTATGAGGCGCCACCGCATCGGCCAACATGTTGGCGCCATCGGCATGCGTACGCCCGTAGCTTTGAGGACCGGGTTGCCCTTCCGAATTAGCCTTCACCAGAAATCCGCCGAAGTCAGGAATAAGGGCGTATATCTCATCCACTTTTTTCTTCCACCAATCCCGCACTTCCGCATTGAGCGGATCGGCTGTTTTTAGTCCACCTATTTCTACAGGCGCGCTGAAACGTGCGGTGAGGTATACTTTTATGCCATACGGACGAAACACGGTTGCCAATGCAGCCACTTTTTCGAGATACTGTTGGGTGAGGATGCGGGCATTGGCATTTACATTGGTGAGTACCGTACCGTTTATTCCTATAGACGCATTTGCTCTTGCATAATCTTTATAGCGTTTATCCATGTAACCTGGTAGCGTATGCCAGTTCCAAATGGAGATGCCGGCATATCCCCGTTCTACATACCTGTTTAAATTATCCCAATGATTCAGCAAACGCAGATCAATAGCAGGAGCGCTTACCACCGCAAGCTGTTGAACACTTTGATGCGTTTGCAACAGGCGCAAAAAATGAAAGCATCCGTACAAGGCGCCCACATCCGTATTGCCGGCAATCACCATTATTTTTTTTCCACCTGTTGTTACACTTCTTATAATGAAACCCTCCCGCCCGGCTTTATTAAGATCTTCACCGGAAATAAGCGACCGGATGGTTGCATCAGTGGCAGTACCAACGAGTACCGTTCCATCCCCGATTGTATTTTGTTCTGTAATTTTTTTCCCCAGCAATCCCTGCAGGCCATTGATTAACTCTTCCCGTGCGGCAGAAAATGTAGTTGAAGCGCCGGCAATTTTAATGGATATTATTTTCTTACTGTATTCCTGCAACAATTTTGCATCATCAA
The DNA here is from genome assembly GCA_964391065.1 of uncultured Terrimonas sp. Lineage (GTDB taxonomy): Bacteria > Bacteroidota > Bacteroidia > Chitinophagales > Chitinophagaceae > Agriterribacter. The sequence goes on from CAYMKT010000116.1 coordinate 8,776, forward strand.
TTTTATCATAACGGAGCCATAGGCGATAGCCATCTTCGGCATATACGGAGGAAGTGAGAAAACAGAAAGCAAAAAGGAGTGTATTACTATACGTGAGTAAACGGCAGCTTTGAAATATTCGCATATGGCAATACAGCATTTAATCTGGAGGTACATTTAAAATTAGGCTATTCCCGAAAAAATTCAGTAATATTTTCAGATTCATTGGTGAAAGCGGTAGAAAGCATATCATTCTGCAAATTTTTTCTTCACAAAAATCGCCCCATCATTTATTTCGGGTATCAAAGTATTATTTCCTAATTTAGATTTCAGGCTTGCTGGCAATACTACACGAAACCCGAAGAGAAGAACTAAGCCAGGAATACCAACAACAGCTATAATTATTAATGATTGCCCACTGATCAAACTTATAATTTAATCAATAAAAAACCCAATTGCTCATGACAAAGCCGGCCATAGGAAAATACAGATGGACGATCTGCGCGCTTATCTTTTTTGCCACTACCATTAATTATTTAGACAGGCAGGTAATCAGCCTGGTTAAAATTAATCTTGATGAAGAATTTGGCTGGTCGAAAAATGACTATGCCAATATTACTATCGCCTTTCAACTGGCTTATGCTATTGGTATGCTGGGTGTAGGGAGGTTGATTGACAGATTAGGATCTAAAATCGGTTATGCACTTTCATTGTTCTTATGGAGTTTAGCCGCCATAGGCCATGCGCTGGTAAAAAGCACCACAGGGTTTATGGTTGCCCGCGGCTTTTTGGGTATTACCGAAGCAGGAAACTTCCCCGCCGCCATCAGAACCGTTGCAGAATGGTTTCCCAAAAAAGAAAGAGCCTTAGCTACAGGCATTTTTAATTCGGGTACCAACGTTGGCGCTATCATAGCTCCGCTCACCGTTCCTTTTATTGCTGCGCAATGGGGCTGGCGCTGGGCTTTTATTATTACCGGCGCCATTGGGTTGATATGGCTTATTTTCTGGTTCATCATGTATGAAATACCAAAAAAGCACAAAAAGCTCAGCGCAGCAGAATTTGAATATATCCATAGCGACCTTGATGAGAAAAAAGATGAAGAAACTGTAGGGGAAAAAGTATCGTGGTGGAAATTGCTGGGGTTCAAACAAACCTGGGCATTTGCCTGGGGTAAGTTCATGACAGACGGCGTTTGGTGGTTCTATTTATTCTGGCTACCCGATTTTTTAAATGAACAATATCATTTATCGGCTACGCAAATCGCCATACCTATCGCTGCGGTATATATGATCTCCACAATAGGCAGTATTTACGGCGGCTGGTTGCCGATGAACTATATCAGGAAAGGTTGGCCTGTATTTAAGGCCCGAAAGACATCGATGCTCATTTATGCACTTTGCGCCTTACCCGTTTTAGCCGCGCAGTTGCTGGGTGGCTACAACATGTGGCTCGCGGTGTTGATTATAGGTTTTGCCGCCGCGGCGCACCAGGCCTGGAGCGCCAACATCTTTACCACGGTGAGCGATATGTTTCCTAAAAAAACCATAGGCTCAATTATCGGTATAGGCGGCATGGCCGGGGGCTTGGGCGGGATGCTCATTTCAAAAGCCGCTGGTTTATTGTTTGATCATTTTAAAGGACTGGGGCATATAGAAACAGGCTATTTGATCATGTTTGTTTTTTGTGGCGTAGCCTACCTTATCGGTTGGCTGATCATGCATATGCTGGTGCCCACCATGAAACGGGTTGTGGTATAAGACAAATCTGGCGATATGCCGAAACGTATTCATTCCCCAACCTGCATGCCATTACTGCTGGTTGGGGATTTTTATTATCGCAGGTCAGTACCAAACATTCCGGAACAATTGCCAAACGAAAAATATGAAAGCTCGTCAAAAATTTATTTTCCTTTTTACAGGCTTGTTGCTCCTGTATTCCTTCGCAACTCATGCCCAGGAAAAATCAATTCATCCTGTAACTAAAAATGCTTCGCCGGAAGCAAGAGCGCTATTGCAGTTTTTCTATAGCATTTCCGGACAATATATTTTAAGCGGGCAACATAATTATCCCAATGTAAAAAGCAGGAACACCCAATTCGCCGCGGATTATATAGGCAAAACACCGGCGATATTCAGTGCCGACTGGGGGTTTGCAGAGGACGGAAATTCCGACTCTTACCTTGCAAGGCAGGATATTGTAAACGAAGCCATCCGTCAACATCAACTGGGTTCCATTATTACCATTTGCTGGCATGCCGTGCCGCCTACAGCCAATGAGCCGGTAACCTTTCAACCCCTTCCCGGCAGCGATTCAACCAAACTGGCCAGTGTGCAGGGCCGCCTGCTTGATCAGCAATTCAAAGATGTACTTACACCGGGAACCGCGTTGTACAAACATTGGGCGACGCAGGTAGATTCCATTGCCGTGTATCTTAAGCAACTACAGGATGCCCGGGTGCCCGTAATTTGGCGGCCTTATCACGAAATGAACGGCGACTGGTTTTGGTGGGGTGGAAGGCAGGGGGAATACAGTACAGCAAGACTGTACAGGCAACTGTTCGACAGGATGGTGAACCATCATCATTTGAATAACCTCATTTGGATGTGGAGTGTAGACCGGCCCAGCACACCGGAAAGAAAATTTTCGAACTTTTACCCCGGCAACAATTTTCTCGACATGCTTGCCCTGGATGTATATGGCAGTGATTTCAACCAGTTATATTACGATAGCCTGCTGGCCCTTTCAAAAGGAAAGCCTATTGCATTGGGCGAGGTAGGCAACCCACCTGCACCCGGCATTTTAAAGCTGCAACCCAAATGGACTTATTTTGTAACCTGGGCAGGCATGGTACGCAACACCTTAAAAAGTCAATATGATGTGCTGAAGAGTGATTCCCGCGTATTGTTTATGGAAGACGAGGCTTACAGAATTGTGATGAGTCCTTACCGAAAAGCCGCCGGGCTTCCGGCTTTAGCAATGCCCCAAAAGGCTCCCATTAATTTTTCGGGGCAGTGGATATTTAATGAAGAAAAAAGTGAGCTCCGCAATTCAGGCACCGGTAATCTGCCCGTTACACTGGAAGTGGTTCAAACTGAAAATGAGTTGAACATTAAAAGAACCATGGTGTCGGAATTCAGCGACAATACGGTTACGGATCAACAATTGACCCTGGACGGAAAAGAAAAGGAGTATAAAGCGCCATTCGGTAATGCCCCTTTGATGATGAAAGCACAACGTTCACAAAATGGCGACACCCTGCTGGTTGATTCAAAAATGAGCTTTACCAATGGTGGTCAAACCAGGGAATTTGTTACCAACGAAGCCTGGAGCCTTTCGGCAGACGGGCGGGTTTTATCGATCATCCAGTCTTCGGTGGGATTTTGGGGCAAAAGGTTCATTACCATGGTTTTTGAGAAGCAATAGGACTGGAAAAGCAGGATTAGTCAATACAAAATGGCATAGTGAAACGCTTTTAAAAATCTTTTTGGGGTGAAGTCAAAATTCATATCTTTGCCGTCCTGAAAAATAAGGGTAGTGATGCCCGGGTTTAGAAGGATCGGTAGTTCAGCCGTAGAAAATCAACACGGCGAAGAAGTGTTAGATTTTCAAAGGTCCCGAAGAGTGGAGCGATTTCGGGATTGGTTATTAATAGAGTTGGATCGGTAGTTCAGCCGTAGAAAATCAACACGGCGAAGAAGTGTTAGATTTTCAAAGGTCCCGAAGAGTGGAGCGATTTCGGGATTGGTTATTAATAGAGTTGGATCGGTAGTTCAGTTGGTTAGAATGCCGCCCTGTCATCCCCACAATACTGTGGGGACGGGTTCGAGTCTTCTATCTGATTAGACAAATTAGTTCTTATAAAAAAAATTGGATCGGTAGTTCAGTTGGTTAGAATGCCGCCCTGTCA
>CAYMKT010000117.1:0-5483 GCA_964391065.1 uncultured Terrimonas sp.
AGGAGATCAGGGTTCGGTAAAAGTTCTTATAATTTCAACCAGCAATAAGTTGAAAAAACTACGGGCATAGTTCAATGGTAGAATAGAGGTCTCCAAAACCTTTGATCAGGGTTCGAATCCTTGTGCCCGTGCTTGAAAAAATGATTTATGACTAAGATAAGCGCATACTTTAGAGATTCATATCATGAATTGATGGAAAAAGTGAGTTGGCCAAACTGGCAACAACTGCAACAGTCTACTACGATTGTGCTGGTTGCTACCCTCATCATTACCGCAATGGTTTGGGTAATGGATTTGGTAAGCAATTCGGTGCTAAAATTTGTTTACTCCTTATTTAAGTAATGTAATAATGGAAGAAGTAATTAATGAACAGGAAACCAAATGGTACGTGTTGCGCGTAGTGAGTGGTAAGGAAAGAAAGGTAAAGGAATACCTCGATAAGGAAATTGCGCGCAGCGACTGGGGCAAGGTAGTGAAACAGGTTTTTCTTCCCGTGGAGAAGGTATACAAGGTGCAGAATGGTAAGAAGGTAATGAGGGAAAGAAACTTTTATCCAGGTTATGTGATGATTGAAGTGGAGCCTGGTAAACTGAATGATGAGATTATCAGTACCATTAAAAATACCAATAGCGTTATTCATTTCCTCGGTAAAGAAAATCCTATAGCATTGCGTAAGGTTGAAGTGAACAAGATGCTCGGAAAGGTAGATGAAATGAGTGATGCCGGAGTTACGATGAGCGAGCCATTTATTGTTGGTGAAACCATCAAAATCATTGATGGTCCCTTTAACGACTTTAATGGCGTGATAGAAGAAGTGAATGACGAGAAAAAGAAATTGAAAGTCAATGTAAAAATATTTGGCCGGGCCACTCCGGTGGAATTAAATTACATGCAGGTGGAAAAATTAGTGTAAATACGCTCCTCTCCATTTTCATAATATTTTGAACCCGCTTTAAGAGCGGGTTTTTTGTGCTCTGTGTGTTTACCGGAACAAACAAGATCATACTATCACTGTTCAGTTCGGCGTCTGAAGGGTAAGCTCATTCATTTCTATTTCATTTCACCGAGCCTCGTGAACAGGTGTTTTTTTTACGAATTATACACGGCATTTCCTTTTTTTCCACATTATACCCGCCAAAGGCCGTCATGTGGCAATAAAAATCTGTAACTTTACATGACCTTCGAACATATTTCTTCCATTTTTGCAGGTCATTTAAGGCTGGCTATTTACAGGACATAGCATTTTATTAACTAGGAATAATAATAATTAATTTATTAAGTCATGGCCAAGTACATTTTTGTTACCGGTGGCGTAACATCTTCATTGGGTAAAGGTATTATTTCTGCCTCTTTAGCAAAGCTACTGCAGGCACGGGGCCTGAAAGTGACTATACAAAAGTTTGATCCCTATATCAACATCGATCCCGGCACCCTAAACCCTTACGAACATGGGGAATGCTACGTAACCGAAGATGGCGCGGAAACAGATCTTGACCTTGGGCACTATGAACGGTTTTTGAATATTTTTACTTCACAGGCTAATAACGTTACTACCGGACGTATTTACCAAACAGTGATTAACAAAGAACGTGAAGGGGCTTACCTGGGAAAAACAGTTCAGGTAATACCACATATTACCGATGAAATAAAAAGGCGAATGCTTTTGTTGGGAAACGGAGGATTTGATATTGTGATAACCGAACTGGGGGGAACCGTGGGCGATATCGAAAGCTTGCCTTTTATTGAGGCCGTTCGCCAGTTGCAATGGGAATTACCTGATGAAGATTGCCTGGTGGTGCATCTTACCCTGGTACCTTATTTGAAGGCAGCAAAGGAGTTAAAAACCAAACCTACACAGCATAGCGTAAAGCTCTTAAGCCAGGAAGGGGTGAACCCGGATATTATCGTATGCCGTACCGAGCGGCCGCTTACGCCTGAATTGCGCCGTAAAATTGCGTTATTCTGTAATGTAAAAACAGACGCAGTGATAGAGGCTGCCGATGCGCCAACTATTTATGAAGTTCCATTGGCGATGATGCGCGAAAAGCTCGACCAGATATGTTTAAAGAAATTAGGGATTCAGCATTATAATGAACCTGAACTGGGTAAATGGAAAGAGTTTTTGGATAAGCTGAAGTATCCAAAAAACAAAGTCAATATCGGGTTAATCGGTAAGTATATTGAATTACAGGATGCTTACAAATCTATCCTGGAGGCTTTTGTTCATGCCGGCGCCATGAACGAATGCAGTGTAAACGTAGTTAATATACACAGCGAATTCATAAGTGCCGAAAATGTAGCCGAAAAACTAAGTAACCTCGATGGCTTACTTGTTGCCCCGGGTTTTGGGTCACGCGGTATTGAGGGTAAGATATTGGCCGTTAAATATGCGAGGGAAAATGGATTACCCTTTTTTGGCATCTGCCTTGGCATGCAAATGGCTGTTATTGAATTCGCAAGAAATGTGTTAAAGCTGAAAGATGCCCATTCCACAGAGATGGATTCCAACACAACCCATGCTGTGATTGATTTAATGGAGGAGCAAAAGAAAATCACGGCCAAAGGAGGAACGATGCGTTTGGGTACCTATTGTTGCAGATTAAAGGATGGTAGTCTTGCAGAAAAGATTTATGGTTCTGATCGTATCAACGAAAGACACCGGCATCGCTGGGAATTTAATGATGCTTATTTGCCGGACTTTGAAAAGAATGGTATGATAGCCAGCGGCAGGGACGCTGAGAGCGGACTTGTAGAGATAGTAGAATTGCTGAATCACCCATATTTTATAGGCGTACAATATCACCCCGAACTAAAAAGTACCGTCGAAAACCCACATCCACTCTTTGTAAGTTTTATTAAAGCTGCAAAAGACTTCTCGGAAGAAAAAAATACCCGAAAAAAACCTTCTTTACAGAGTGAAATGATTTAGCCAGCCGTTTTTGCGGATTACTGAAACAATATGATTTACTACCTCAAAGTTTATCTAAAGGTGTTACCTTTGCCCACTCAAATTTTACGGTAATATGCAGTTTGATAAAAATGCGATTCTTGGTTTTGTATTGTTGGCGTTGATGTTTTTAGGCTTTTTTTATTTTACCCGGCAGGGACAGTTAGATGTAGAACAGCAAAGGAAGCGCATTCAGGATTCAATAATTGCCCATCAGCCACCGATAGATACCAGTGCCGTAAGAATGGATTCTGTTCAAGCCGCCACACAAAGCAAAGTGGCATCGGCCGGACAATTTGTAACGGCGGTTAGTGGCAGTGAAAAAGAAGCTGTTCTTGAGAACGACGTACTAAAAATTACATTCACAAATAAGGGGGCCCAGCCCAGCCTGGTACAATTAAAAAAATATAAATCAATTGATAGCCAGTCGGTTAAGTTAGTAGAAGGTAATTTTGATAAATTAAGCTACCCGGTTAACACGGAAGGGAACCGCTCTATTCAAATCAGTGAATTGTATTTTGACGGCGGCGCAATTACAAATAATGCAGATGGCGGGCAATCTATAAGTTACCAACTAAGGGACTCGTCGGGGCAAGGGATTGTTCATCGCTTTACGCTATACCCCGGGCAGTATATGATCGATTGGAATATTGAAATTGATGGCGTGAGCAGGCTTTTAACCCAAAACAGTATTAATCTGTTGTGGCAAAACGAGGTAAAACAGCATGAAAGTGATATCATAACAGAGAAACGGGAAACTCAGGTAGGCTTCTGGACAAAAGACGATTACGATTATTTCACATTGGGGCGCACATCTGAAAAACAGTTTGAGAGCCCCCTGCAATGGCTGAGTGTTAAGCAAAAATTCTTTAATACCACACTCATCGCAAAAAATAATTTCAATTCCGGTAATATCAATTGCACCGAAAGTCACGATTCTACCGGAGTGATCACTGCCGCTACGGCAAATCTGAAGATTGTTCTTCCGGCCGACCAAACGGCTGCGGTTCCGCTGCGCATCTACTATGGTCCCAATGATTACGATGTTTTGAAGAGCTATGATCTGGGCTTGCAGAATGTTATTAACCTGGGGCAGGGTATTTATGCGTTTGTAAAATATATTAACAAGTGGCTGGTAATACCGGTTTTTGATTTCTTTAAAAAATTTGTAGATAGCTACGGCATTGTTATCGCACTGCTTACCATTTTTATACGGTTGCTTACTTCTCCGCTTGTATATACCAGTTATCTCAGTGGCGCTAAAATGAAAGCGCTGCGGCCGGAATTGGACATATTAAAGGCTAAACTCAAGGACGATCAACAGGCCTACGCAATGGAACAGATGAAGGTATTCAGGAGCGCAGGGGTAAATCCTTTGGGAGGATGTATCCCCGCGTTATTGCAGATTCCTATATTCTTTTCGTTGTATAGCTTTTTTAATGCTACGATTGATCTGCGGGGCGCGAATTTTTTATGGGCCAAAGATCTGTCATCTTACGACTCTATTTTCACATTCGGGTTCAATATTCCTTTTTATGGGAATCACGTTAGCTTGTTTACTTTACTGGCTACAGTAACAAGCCTTTTGATTTCCATCTACAGCATGCAGCAAACTCCCAACCAGGACAACCCGATGCTCAAGTACATGCCATACTTTTTCCCGGTAATGTTGCTGGGTATTTTTAACGGATTGCCTTCGGCGCTTACCTGGTATTATACCGTATCAAATGTTATTACACTTGTTATACAGTATGTTATACAAAATTTCATCATCGACCATGATAAGATTTTAGCTCAGCTCGAATTAAATAAGAAAAAGCCTAAAACAAAAAGTAAGTGGCAGCAGCGGTTAGAGGAAATGCAAAATACCCAAAAGAAATTGCAGGACGTAAAAAGCAAACAGCAGGGTGGTAAGCGGTAGAAGAATGCTTTTATTGTTGTTAAAATCTAAGCCAGGGGTTACTGCCATTTTCGGGCAAATCCGTTGATCTGAAGCGTATCATTTTTTGCGTCTGCGTTTTAACAGCACCTGGCGCAACCCTGCCTCTCATTTTACTATCTTTAAGCTTAAGAAAATAACCGTTTAAAATAGTAAACTTACGATGATTACAAGGTACTTACTTTTTGCTGCCATAGCCGTGTTAGTAAGCAATAAAACGCATGCACAAAAAATACTTTCCGAGGGAACAATTGTGTATGATATAACTGTTCAAACGGGAAGTAAAGAACCCCAGTTGGCAGATATGTTCGATGGGGCCACCACAACTGTTTATTTAAAAGGGAGCCAAAGCCGCACGGAGATGGTAAGTCCATTAGGCTCTACAGTTACGTTGCAGGATGCAAGAACCGGGGAAGGGGTGGTGCTTAAGGAATATGGCAATCAGAAGTTGTTAATCCATATGGCAAGCAAGGATTGGCTGGATGTAAACAAAAAGTACACCGGTATAACCTTTACACCGGAAAACGAAAATAAAGTTATCGCCGGGTATCAGTGTCAAAAAGCAGTGGCAAAATTAAAAGATGGAACCAGCTTTAC
>CAYMKT010000117.1:5583-12588 GCA_964391065.1 uncultured Terrimonas sp.
TGTGCTTTGTAAGGTAATATGTATACCACATTTCCCTTTTTGTAAGAGACGATTGAATTCTGTAGTTTATACTGTTCAGACGCCTTATGTTCAGCAGTTTTCGCATTTTTGCTGCTCAATGTATAATTATCCTTTAAAGAAAAGGTAACGGTAGACTTAAGGTTAGAAAAGGCGCCAGATGAATGAGTTGAACTTTTGCTTTTTTCTTCCCCCCCGGATTTTAACCGTATGCCGGTCACAGCAAACACATACTGGGCAATAGCAAACATAGCCAGCAATACAAGGCTGTTTTTAACAATTCTTGAATATATGTTTATGCTACCTTTCATGTGTTGTGCAAAAATAACGAATTTAATTCAGTATTTCCTATACCATTCATCACAAATTTTACATGTTATTTAACGTTCATACTATAAAAAGGTTACAAACCGTTTTTTATTCAGAATAAAGGCTTAACTTCCATCAACTTACATTCATATGCCGGATAATCCTTATCGAAATGAAAGAGATGAGATGAGAGATTTGTTGAAGCAGTTTGAAAATCTCCGCTCTGGCCAAAGTAATGGCTTCCTGGAAGAAGAGTCTTTCGAAAAAATCATTGATTATTTTGACGACAAAGATGACCTGACCCGCGCATTGGAGGCGGCGGAGCTGGGTGTTGGGCAATTTCCTTATTCGGCTTCCCTGATGGTTAAAAAGGCAGATTTGCTGATAGCAACCAGAAAATATAACGATGCCCTTGAAGTGTTGGAAAGGGCTGAAATTCTGGATAGTTCGGATATTGATATTTACATTCTCAAAACAGATGTCTTCCTGGCGTTAGATGAGCAGGAAAAGGCAGTGGAGTTGCTGGAAGAAGCCATTCATTCTTTCGATGGGGAAGAGCGGATGAACTTATTGTTTGAATTGGCGGATGTTTACGATGATTATGAAGAGTTCGACAAAGTATTTGAGTGCCTGGTGCATATCCTGGAATATGAACCTACCAATGAAGAAGCGCTTTATAAGATATGTTTCTGGACAGATTTTACCGGCAGAAGCGAAGAAAGCATCCGGTTGCATCAGAAAATCATCAATGATTACCCATACAATGAACTGGCGTGGTTTAATCTGGGCGCCGCATTCCAGAGTTTAAAACTATTTGAGAAATCGATCGATGCGTATAAATATGCGTTGGTTATCAATGAGAAGTTTGATTATGCATACCGGAATATGGCAGATGCATACATCAGGTTAAGAAAATACCGTGATGCTATTGAATCGCTGGAAAAAGTGATTGAACTGGCACGTCCTGAAGATGTGATTTATGAAGCGATCGGTCATTGTTACGACAGGCTTAAACAATATGCACAGGCCAGATTTTATTATAAGAAAGCCTCACATCTCAATAGTGACGACAGTAAGTTGTATTATAAAATCGCGTGCACGTATATCAATGAAATGTCTTTAAATAAGGCTGTGCAGTACCTGGAGTCGGCTATGCGGATACACCGGATGCAACCGGAATACAATCTGGCTATGGGCGAATGCCTGATGGAATTAGGTAATATCAAAGAGGCTGTTGTATATTTCTCTAACGTGGTTAAAGCGAGGCCCCGGGGGATAAGTGGTTGGGAAGCCCTTATCAGATGTTTATACAAAGAAAAATTTCTGGAAGAAGCGATGGAACAAATTGAGAATGCACAGCAGGTGGCGGGCGACAAACCCTTGTTTATATTTTACAAAAGTGCGGTATTGTTTGGGATGCGTAAGAGCAGGGAAGCGATGCTGCAGTTGCAAACCGCCATGGAAAAAGCTCCCCGGTTGCTGAAAAAATTCATAGAGCTTAATCCCACTATACTGCAGAATCAACAGGTGGTTGACCTTATCGCATATTATAAAAAGAAACGATTTATTTAGCGGGACTATTCCCGGTTGCCACCCCTCGTATAATGTTTTCCCAAAGGCAGGTAAGCCGGTGCCACGAAACCGCAAAGGGGCCTTAATATTAGGTATGCTGCTTCTGGAAACGGAATCTTTCCTATTTTTGCGCATTCTTTAAAAATATTTCATCTTTCATGAACTTTAATTTAAGTCAGATCCCCGAACGAAAAAGTAAACCACGTCGTTCAGGCTTGACTATGGTAATGGACAAAGGACTGAGCATTGAAGAAACAAAAAATTTTCTAAGCATATCCCATCCTTATGTTGATATTGTTAAACTCGGCTTCGGTACCTCATTTGTTACGCCTCAGTTACGGGAAAAAATTGAGGTTTATCAGTCGTACGATTTACCGGTGTACTTCGGAGGCACACTGTTTGAGGCATTTTTAATCCGTAACCAGTTCCAGGACTATATTGATACACTGGAAGCATACAATATTACCTACATGGAAGTAAGTGATGGTTCTATTACGATTCCGCATGCCGAAAAATGCGGGTATATTGAAAAACTTACCAAATACGGTGTTGTATTCAGTGAGGTTGGAAGTAAGGATGCGGAGCATATTATTCCACCGTACAAGTGGATAGAATTAATGAAATCTGAGTTAAATGCCGGCTCCAGTTATGTAATTGCAGAGGCACGTGAAGCGGGAAACGTGGGTATTTACAGGGGTACAGGGGAGGTGAGAGAAGGCCTCGTACAGGAAATACTAACGCAGATACCCGAAGAAAAAATCATTTGGGAGGCTCCTCAAAAAATACAACAGTTATACTTTATTGAATTACTGGGTTGTAATGTGAACCTTGGAAATATTGCTCCCAGTGAAATGATTGCTTTAGAGTCGATGCGGATAGGGCTTCGTGGCGACACCTTTCATTTGTTTTTAAACAAAGACGACGTGCAATGAAAATGTACGGATTGATAGGTTATCCCCTCGGCCACTCTTTCTCAAAAAAATATTTCACTCACAAGTTTGAGGAAGAGCAGTCGGCCAACCGGTTTGAAAATTTTGCTATCGAAAATATTAACCTGCTACCACAGGTATTACAAACTCATCCCGAATTAGCAGGGCTGTGTGTTACGATCCCCTACAAGCAGCAGGTTATTCCGTTTCTTCATGAAAGCGCTCCTGAGGTGGAAGAAGTGGGCGCCTGTAATTGCATCCGGATAAAAAATAAAAGACTCAAAGGGTTTAATACTGATATCGCTGGTTTTGAGCAATCATTGCGCCAGCAACTCCAACCATATCATAAACGGGCACTAATATTAGGCACAGGGGGTGCATCAAAGGCAGTTGAGTATGTGTTGAAAAAGTTAGGGATTGCATATACGCTGGTTAGCCGTAATGCGAAGCAGGGGCATTTGAATTATGGCATGTTAAATGCGGGCACCATAGCGCATAATTTACTGATCATTAATGCAACACCGTTAGGCACTTTCCCGGAGGTTGATAAATGCCCGGATATACCTTACGAAGGAATCGGGAAGGAACATTTTCTTTTTGATTTGATATACAATCCCGAAAAAACATTATTCCTCGCAAAGGGAGAGGCACGCGGGGCCGCTATTCAAAATGGCTACAACATGCTGGTGGCGCAGGCTGAGGCTAATTGGGAGATATGGAACGCTTAACACAACTCATTTCCGCCATTACTTTTGATATCCTTTTTAGAAGATTGATTATTTGAGCTCGCTGATTGCACAGGCATCCATATCTCCATAATCTAAGTTCTCCCCGGCCATGCCCCATATAAAAGTATAATTTGACGTGCCTGCACCGGCGTGTATAGACCAGTCGGGGGAAATGACTGCCTGTTCGTTATGTATAAATATATGACGGGTTTCCTGCGGCTCCCCCATAAAATGACAAACAGACTGGTTTTCATCTAACTCAAAATAAAAATACACTTCCATTCTCCTGTCGTGCGTATGCGCCGGCATCGTATTCCAAACGCTGCCCTTTTTGAGTTCTGTCATGCCCATCTGCAATTGACATACCTGAACTACAGCGTTAATAATAAATTTATTGATGATGCGGTGGTTTGCGGTTTCCATGCTGCCCAATTCTACCTTTTCGGCATCAGCTCTTGCTATTTTTTTTGTAGGGTAGTTTTGATGAGCCGGCGCTGCATTAAGATAAAACTTTGCAGGTTTACTTTTATTTACAGACACAAATTGTACCTCTTTTGTACCCCTGCCTATATACAGCGCTTCTTTATGCTCCAGTACGTATTCAATTCCGTCGGCCACCACTTTGCCGGAATCTCCAACATTGATGATGCCGAGTTCTCTGCGTTCCAGAAAATATTTGGCTTTTAAATCGCCTGGGTTGGGCAATGCAATTGTTTCTGCAACAGGCATCACACCACCGGCAATATACCGGTCGTAATGGGTGAGTGTTAAATGAACGGTATCCGCTTCAAATATCTTTTCAATGAGAAACTGGTCTCTTAACTGGGTAGTGTTCATTGCTTTTACTTCGGCCGGACTGTTTGCATACCTGCTTGTAAAATGTAACTTCATGGTAGATTCTTTTAAGAACGTGTTATACGTGTGTGGTATATTACCTTCATTATCTTTTTACGGTAGTAAATCGATTGTTCTGCAAACATACTGGTATTATGTTTTTATTTTACTTCAATTGTCAGTGGTTGTTGTAGTTGTTTTGCATAATCATTTACATAATCAAACCATTGACCGGAAGACGTAATAACCCCGGCTTTATTCCATGCAGCACCCATGTAGTACACAACGGGGGTGTTGCTGTATGTGTGTGTAAGGCTTAACAGGTGCTGGTTGTTGACCAGCATTTTAGTTGCAGCGGCAGTTATTGAGGCAACCCCGGTAATCCCGTCTGCCCCGTGCTGCGGCTCCCAGTAGGCCATTACGCCATTTTTTTCATTCAGCAGTAATTCGCCATGTTGTGGCCTTTTTATGATGCCTACTGCGAGCGGTAACGATGTGGTATCGGCATACTGGTAGTTTGCTTCTACCCGGTTTAGTTGACTGCCTGCATCCAAAGAAATTGTTTTTGTGGACTTCACCTTTATTCCTGCAGCATTCCATTCATCATATATTAACTGGAAAGTAGAACGCAAAGGCCCATTATCAAGGATCTTGTAATCGCGGTAGTTTTTAGAGTACCGTATTGTATCACCGATATAAGGCGCGATATTGCCGGCGCCCAGAGAAAATCCTACATGGTAATAATCCATGCCATCACCATGATCAACATGATATTCCCCGCGTTTATACCTTTCGTTTAGTATTAGCCTGGTGGTACTTTTTGTCCACACATCTATGCCGTAGGCGTCTTCGCTTGTGCCTTCGAGTGCTTTGCCATACATGCGAAAAGCAACTTTATCGTTCTCCCAGGCAAAGTCGTCTTTGCGTTCGGGTACATACCGGCAATAGGTTTTAGGCGGAAAAACTTTACGCTTCCCGTTGTTAAAGTGTAAAGCAACGGATTTGCCGGCCGGAACCGTCACCTGCACAAGTATATTCCGGACAATTGTATCTCCGTGATACTCCAACTGGTAAGGCACTTCCTTTTTAGTGTCTGTATTTAATATAGTCAGATGGTTTGTATCTATCTTATTCCATTTTGGTTTAACCGCCTCCCATGGTATTTCAACCACCTTTTCCGTAAAAACGGTTGTTGTATTATTGGTAATGGTTACCGTAACCTGGGCTGAAGATGGCAGATTTGCAATAATTGTTATTAAAAGCGCAATACAAACAGGTTTCATTTTTTTATAGATTATTGGCAAAATATTGTTTGACATATTTTTCACCCGAAATTGTTATTATTCTTCTATCACAAAAGATACCGTTGATCCTGCATAATCGCCTCTTGGAAGGGGACAGGTTAACTGCTTTATTTTTTTGCTTCCCGGTAATTTTATATTAATCTCAATGCTTTGATGTTGTTGCGTTGGATCAGCAATATATAACAAAGGTTTTTTGCTGTTCATATTCTTTAAATACACAATACAAGGCTCACTGGCAGCAAGTGTTAAAGCAGGGGTTGTTAAAACACCCGCTTTATAAAATACAGCTTGTAAGTTATCCAATTTTTTATCCTCCACCGCCTGGAGTGCATCCGAATTTTTCAGGATGCTGATGTTTGATATGGGAAAGCCCTTCATCTTTTCTACGCTTTCGATACCCGGAATAACAATATACGCGTATGTGCCCGCGGTTGGTGCAACGCCATGATCGACCCAAAGCTTAAACACGTTACCTGATATTTCATTTTTTGTATTCCGATGACTTATTCTGTACCAGTTACCTGTTTGCGTGGTATTACTTAGATGAATAGTACCGCCTTCGGGAAAGTAATAACCTATGCTGTCGTGAAGTACCCAACGTGGGTTTGCATAAGAGGCTGTTGTATTATTCATTAAAGTCGCTGTGTTACCAGTGGTTTCTCCAACGGCTATTTTTCCGTTCAGCCAGCATTGGTTAACGGTTGTTGTAATATTCTCCGGCATATTGCTTTGGATGCCGGCGCCAAGGCAAACGATTTCATTATCAAAAAAGAACCAGGCTTTTTTTGCGGATACGCTATCATAGTTGAGTACGTAAGCCGTTACGCCATTTACACTGTCCGACACACTGCCCACAAAGCTGCTCGCACCTTCAATACCCCATTCTTTTGTTATGGTTGCTCCCTCATCAGTGAAGTAATCGCGATTGGTAACCCCCGGTATTTTATCCCATTCCCAAATGGGCATGATATTGTAATACTCGGGTCCGCGGCGTTGAATATTCGTGGAACCATCGGGCAGAAATTTACCAAGAATATTTTCGTTATTCCCTCTTTCTGTTCTAACGGTTCGTACTGAGTTCATGCGAATATTAAATGAATAGCCAGGTCTTTGGTGTATAACAAAGTCGCCTCTCCAGAAATGGGTGTGCGTGGCTTCAACTTTATATGCTGGGTCTTTG
Organism: uncultured Terrimonas sp.; assembly: GCA_964391065.1. Taxonomy (GTDB): domain Bacteria; phylum Bacteroidota; class Bacteroidia; order Chitinophagales; family Chitinophagaceae; genus Agriterribacter. The sequence continues at coordinate 12,458 of CAYMKT010000117.1, forward strand.
CTGCCGGAAGTTCTTGCGATAGCTGCTTGCCAGGCAGGGGCATTTTTTGGGTCTACTACAACAGCTTTTTTAAGCCGAACTACTTCATCTGCTTTTTTAAGAATATTGGGCCTGCTGATGCCACGACCCTC
>CAYMKT010000118.1:0-2386 GCA_964391065.1 uncultured Terrimonas sp.
GCTTATTCCACGCTGATTCTCACCCCATTGGAATGCGCAGTAAATTCAGGCGCATACATGCACAGTATGGTAGCCACGCCTGCTGAAAAGTTTCCGTTGTGGGTAACAAACAACGGGTACTCGAATACGTAAGTTCCTTTGGGCAACCAACTGAAAAAGAAATTCGTGGCTGCATCTTTGGTGCTTTCATAATATCCTAATCCGCCCTGCCATTTGTAACTGCTCAATACATTTACCGGTTCGGCGCCGGAGGCGCGCAAATCTTTCATATGCACATATTCCATATCCCTGTCGGCGCGCAATTCAATTCTTACTTTCAGCTTGTCACCCACTTTTAGGGTGCTGCTATCCGTTATGGGATACAATACCGGACCTTTATCTGTATTTTTTTCCACAAATAACTGTTTGCTTAATTGCAAAGGCATCGTATTGGTGGATGCGGAACTTACCTTATCAAGGTCTTCAAAATATTGCCAGTATACCGCACCCCAGCCCGGGGCATCCTGCTGGCTGTTGGAAGCAGGGGCGGAAACAGTCACGCTGATATTACCCATCTGCGGTTGAACATCTTCACCATCAATATGCTTCTTAAAATAACCGGTTCCGTCTTCGCTATCGCTGCCAGAAGTAAAACGGGTTGAGCCAAGCGTGATTTCCACACCCGGTTCATTGCTGAGCCAGTCATTACCCCGCAGTAAAAGCGCATAACATGCTTCTGCGGTAGCTTTGGTATTGCTCCAATGCTGCGTTTGTTTCTGCTTCAGCAACCATAGTTTCATGTCGCCGATAGCCTTATTGTCATTTGTTATTTCGCTGAATGCTTCTATAAGTAAGGACTGTGTTTCAACCGGCGCTTCATGCCAGTAATAGCCGGGGCGGTTGTCTTTCCAGTACATGCCCAGTTCATCGCTTATGGTGGCATTTTCTTTTAAAGAAGCAATGATGATTTTAGCTGTGGTATTGTCTCCGTCGCGATCCAACGCCAATGCGATCATTCCCTGCAGGTACCTGCTTTGCTTCAACCAAAACTGTTTTGCCTGTTGCTTGTAGTAGCTATAGGCTTTAACTGCATTTTCATTTACCCTGATGCCTGGATAGAAACTCCGCATGTAGAGGTACTGGATAGCCGTATTACTGAGATTGTTTTTTTTAAGGTCTGCCTTGTCCCTGATCAGCTCCTCATAATCTTCTTTTATTCTTTGATCTGCGTAATGCAGCGCCGCTTCAATGGTTTCATTCCATTTCGATGCCGGTAATGCATTGAGTTTTTGCAAATGGCCGATACCGGTAAGAATGTATTGAGTGATATAACGGTCGTCCCTGCCTCCTTTAAACCATACAAAGCCGCCGTTGGGCGTTTGCATATCCTTTAATTTGTTAAAGTTGCTTTCGGCCTCCGCGCTCATCCGTACCATATCGAACAGCAGGGCGATATTTTTTTTCTGTTCGGTTTCGGTTTTTGCCTGCACCAGCCAGGGTGTTTCCTGCAGTAATATGCTTTTGAGCTCTTCATTTTTTTCAAGAGGAGATACGAGCGCTTTGTTTTTTGAGGTATCGTTCCGCCACTTGTCGAATATAGCTTTTACGCGGGGTGCGCTGTTGGCGATGAATGATGCCAGCGTATTCGCATAATACCGGTTAAAGGTCTGTTCGGCACACTCATAGGGATATTCCGCCAGGTAGGGGAGCGATTGCACAGCATACCAGGCCGGGTTGGCGGTATACTCAACCGTTAGCCCGTAGTTTTTTAAGGAAGAGCTGCCTGTTTTGGAGGATTGCAATAGTCTTTCAAATTTAAACTGCTTTGTGCCCGCGCCGCGCATATTCAACGGCAGGGTTTCCGTAAGCAGCATCCTGTTGTTTAATACGGGCAGTACATTTTCTTCGCCATCGCTCCATGCTTTTCCATTCGCCTGTTCGGATGAAACGGCGGTAATGCGGTATAGTAATGCGGAATTGAAATGCTCAGGGATATTAATCAGGAATGCTACGGCGGCGCTTTGTCCCGCAGCCACGGAGAACGCTTTTACGGGCACAGCGTTTTGAAAGAGATGGTCTACGGGCTTGTTCGTGGCCGCATCAAACAGTTCCAGTTTTGTAAAGCCATTGATCAGCCGGTCACTGAGATTCACTACTTTGGCGCTGAATGCCATATGATCTTTTTCCCGTACAAAGCGCGGCGCATTGGGCTGCACCATCAGTTCTTTTTGGGTAACGGTAAACTGCTGTGCATAATCCATCGCCAGTTCTTTGGTATGTGCAAGGGTCATCAGCTTCCATTGCGTTAATGCTTCGGGCATGGTAAAACTGAAAGAGATATTCCCGGCACTGTCTGTTCTGAGGTCAGGAAAAAAGAAGGCGGTTTCGTTGAAGTTTTTGCGTGTGA
>CAYMKT010000118.1:2486-9478 GCA_964391065.1 uncultured Terrimonas sp.
TTTTTTCATAGGAAATATTTTTTTCAGATATAGCATTCCTTTCCTGCGATTGTACCTCCGTAAATGATTGCCGTCCGTTCCAGTAAGTTCTTGTATAATATTGCGGCCATATAGCGGGTACCGACCAATGGTGTGGCTTGAATTGATCCAGCGAAGCGTCATACATCGACGCCAGCATTTCCGCTGCCAGTTTTTCGCCCTTACTACCGCTAACCTTCACCTGCCATTTTTCTTCACTACCGGGTTCTGCCTTATCACGGAATGTGCTGAAGTTAATCTGCAGTTCTTTATTACTCCAGGGTACGGCAATGATTTGGTTACTGCTGTAAAACCGATTGTCCTTCACAAAAAAATGAGCCATGCCAAATCCGCCACGGTCATCTTCTGTAACCGGGAAATTGAAATTTTTCTTTTCATTATTTAAAGTAAAAAAATGATAGCTGCTGTTTGTATTATTGGTTGTGACCGGATTGTTGATTGGCCGCGGAACAGGCCGATCTTCTATTTGTTTATCGATCTGCCGGATCACAAATACATCTTCCGCCGAAGTACCAGCGAGAATGTTTGCCGTTTCTCCCGGTTGCACGTTGGTTTTAACTGCGGCTTCCCATTCGTAGGCCGGGGAGGGAGTGCTCTTATCATCAGCGTTGTAGAGTTGTATATACGCCACCGTTTTTACATCTTCGCCATCTTTATCTTTTGCTGTGGCTTCAACAACATACCAGCCCTCCGGGAATTTAAGATTGGAAATTTTAAATTTGAAATTCGGCTGTGTCGTGAATGTATCGGTATAAATGGCTTTTTCTTTTTTCCAATTGTGATAATCGGATTCATCCTTGTATTCGTCGTGCGGAAAGTATTGGATGAATTCGGCTTCGCTGTAAATGAACTGGTCTGGTTCTTCCCAATACCTGCTGCGGATGAGGCGCTGTGGCGCTTGTAAAGGATAAATGCTAAGCGTGGCTTTTACCGTTTGCCATTCGCCCGATAAATTTTTGCTGCTGAGTTCAAGGTTTGTAAAACTGTCGGCCGGCACTGGATGTTGCGGAAGGTTAACATCCAGCACCAGCGATTTATAGCCCACCGGTACTACCGTGCTGGAGCTTCTTGTCTCGCCGTTTATATCGGTAACGTCTACCTGTACCGTATAATCGAATACCGGGTCGAGGTTTTTACCCAGTGTAAGATCGGGGATCGCCGCAAAGCTGATGCTGAACTTTCCGTTGGCATCGGTGGTGGTGGTACCATTCGCTATTTCCATGCTGCTCGTGCGGGGCATACCGCGTTTATAGTACAGCCAGGGATAAATGAACCGGGCCTGGCGCGATACGCGGTAAACAACCGTTGCTCCGTCTATTACATTGCCCGCATAGGCTTTGGCGGCGCCGGGTATACTAACGGTATCGTTCACGCTAAAACTTTCTTTGGGTTGATCCATCTCTACCGAAAACTTGGGACGTTTGTATTCTTCTACGGAAAAATATACGGTACTCTGTTCGTAGTCCTCTACCGTAATATTAAAATTTCCGGTTAATACATGTTGTGGCAGGCGAAACTGGCCCTGAATGGAACCATATTCATTTAACGTGAGTATCGTGGAATCAACCACCTGGTCGTTCTCATCATTTAAGTAAATTGCTACCTGTTTCCCGGTAATGATGGTGGCTTTGCGGGTTTCTTTGCTTTTGGTAATGCCAATGCCTTTAAAATATACGGTTTGTCCGGGCCGGTAAATGCTCCTGTCTGTAAAAAAATAAACACGACTGTTCTTCTGCTCAAAATCGTCGTCATCTGCTATGGCGTATGGATCATACCGGTTATAGAGATACTGATAATCATCCATAAAAAGATGGTCTTTCTGCCACTTGATTTCCAGTTTGATATTGCGGTTTTCTTTGCCCGGTTGTTTTATGGCAAAAAATCCATTTTTATCTGCCGTCAGCAGTTCTGCCTTTTGCAGTTTGTTCTTTCTGTCGCTGTAGTCGTAAGCGGATGTCCATACCTGCACAACAGCATTAGCTAAAGGTTGGCCGCTATTGCGGTGCAGCGCGAAATAATCGGTTGCATTATTAATAAAGCTGATGTTGGATACGTAAAAATATTGTGCGGCCAGCAGGTTGCCGTTAGTATTAAAATCATTGTCTATGCTTGCCAGCAAAGCATATTCCCCCACGGGTAATGCGTCTACTTTAATTTCAACGGCATGGCCGCGGTAATCATCTGTAACCGGTAAGTCCTGCGTCCATTGTTTCAGTGGGGGTATATCGGATAGCGTTGACCAGTACGCTTCACTATTCCGGTTTTGTAACCGGTTCTTTAGGTTTTTATCAACTGCAATGATTCTGAAGTTTGCAGAAAGACAATTTTTATAATTCACCAGGGTACGGAAGGCTTCGCCCGGTATATTTATTTTTTCAGTCTGAAGTTTTAACGATTTTCGAAGAATACTGTTCAGCAGGTTTTGGCAATTGGCTGCGCCCTCGGTTTTTGGAAAATTTTTGATGGCGCGTTCACAAATTTCTTTTGCGGATCGATATGCAGATTTGTCCTGTTCATTTCCTTTTGTATCATCATAAGTATTTCCTTTATTATAATAGTATTGCGCCAGCAGGTACCAGGCCTGCGATGCGGCCGGTTGTTTTTCATATTGTGCGGTAATATGCTTTAACGCCATTTGGTATACATCATCCTTTTGAGGCATTACAGCCTGCCGGTATACAAACTGCAGTCGCCGTAAATCCGCATCCATTAAAGCATCGTAAGTGGGATCGTTGTGGTGAAAGGATAAAAGCTGTTGATAAATGAGCAATGCTTTATAGTGCAATGCGGGTGTATCTTTTGTAACAAATTTATGATGGATGAAATCTGCCACGGGGTCAAACGCGGCATTTTCGGTAATGGTAAAGGCATAGGCCGGTTTCGTAATATCCCGTTCATCATTTTCAAAATAATCCAGCGCACGGTTTGCCAGCAGGTCGTATAAAGTGGGACGAAGCAAACGGGTATTCCCTTTAACGATAATTGCATCGTACTTTTCCAGTTTGGTTTGCTGCAGCAACTTTTCATCCTGCAAGGAAGCGAGATAGTGTTCACTTATTTTGGCATGAAGATCATCTATCGTCCAGGTGGCAATATCTTCCTTATTGAAACCTGCGGTATTCGTTCTATCATAAAATTTCCAGCGGTTGTTCTGAAAATAGTTCCAATACGTTTCGGCGGCGATGGATTGCAGTATTTGTGTTACCGGTTTGGAAGATGCTTTAATTTCCGCCTCTATTTTTTGGATATTTTCAATTTCGCTATTGATGCCGGTTAACTGCCCTATATTCAATTGATAAATCACAGCCTTTATTAACTGGGCATCATTCTTTTCCTTTTTTGCCTTTTCATAAATCTTCTGCACTTCCGCAGCGGCTGATTTGGTCAGCCCTTTTTTATTGATCAACTGATCCACTTTTTTCCAGGCGCTATCGTATGTCATCATTTTCGTCTGCCCATGGGCGTATAAGATTAGAAAAAGTGATGTTATATATATTAGGATATGCTTCATAAAATTTATCATACTGTATATTGATAGATATTCAAAATTACGGGTTGTCGGGAAACGCCTCGTAGTATTAGATGCAATTGATTACGCTATTGCATAATGGACATCAGGAAAGAGAAGGATAATATCTTTTGAACCACTAAGGCACAGTGACACAAAGAGGCACAAAGAATCGAAGGTTCATTAGTAGGGTCAACAAAAATATCCGGTAGCACAGGAAATAATTCGTGCAAACCCGTGTCTTTGCGTCCCGGTGGTTCAAACCCCCGAATCATATCACCTGCACAATAAGGAATTTCAGGTAATTGGTGTTTTCCATGCCGGGAATAATAGGATGATCGGGCGATTGCGCCTGGAAGGTTACCTGCCGTAATTTACGCCGCGCATCTTTGGCAGCAGCGGCAATGGTTTCTAAAAAAAGTTCCGGATGCACAAGATTGGTGCAACTGGAGGTTACCAGAAATCCTCCCGGCTTCACTAATTTCATACCGCGCAGGTTAATCTCTTTGTAGCCCGTAACTGCTTTCTGTATATTGCCGCGCGTTTTGGTAAAGGATGGCGGGTCGAGCATTACCACGTCATATTGCCGGCCTTCTTTCGACCAGTTTTTCAATGCATCAAAAGCGTTCATACACTCAAACCGGCAAATATTTTCGTAACCATTCAGCAGGGCATTCTTCCTTGCCTGCACGCAGGCGTTTTCAGAAATATCGAGTCCCAGCACGCTTTTTGCGCCATAGTGCGCTGCATGAATTTCAAAAGTACCGGTATAGCAAAATGCACCCAGTACATCGGCTCCTTTTACAATATGTTGTATAGCGCGGCGGTTATCCTGCTGGTCTAAAAAGTAACCGGTTTTTTGCCCGTTTTCTATGTCAACATAAAATTGCAACCCGTTTTCTTTGATGATGATATTGGTATCGAATGGCTCGCTTAAAAATCCCTTTTGTTGTTGCAACCCTTCCAGTTCGCGTACAGGCACATCATTGCGTTCATACATGCCTTTCGGATTAAAAATTTTTTGCAAAGCTTTCACAATGGCCGGTTTCCAAACGTCGATGCCCAGGGCCAGCGTTTGTATTACAAAATAGTCGTTAAACTTATCGATAATGAGTTGCGGCAAATTGTCGGATTCACCAAACACGAGGCGGCAATTTTCGGTATAGCCCAGGGTGCGGCGGTAATGCCAGGCCTCCTGCAGCCGCCTGTAAAAAAAATCGTCATTTATTTCTTCATCCCTGTTTCGGGTGAGCAAACGGATAATGATCTGCGACTTCGGGTTGATATAGCCCCTGCCTATAAATTTTTTATCATGCGTAAACAATTCTACCGTTTCACCCCCCGATACATTTCCCGCTACTTCTTTCACTTCATTGGCAAATACCCAGGGATGGCCGTTTTGTATCCTGCTGCTTATTTTTGGGTTTAGAAATGCTTTAATCATACCCGCAAAGGTAGGGGGAAGGAGAGGTGGAAGAGGGAAACGAAAAAGTGAACACTATGGAAGGGAGTAGCCCGCCGGTCATTTTGACCTGAAAAAAGATGTTGGCAAACTTGTTGTTAATTATAGGGCTTCAATAATAACTATCGAATTATGCAAGATTTTTCTAAAAAAGATATTGAAAATCAGGATAATATAGATCAGGATGAGCGCCTCGATGTGGAGGATAATGCGAATGTGGCAGAATCAGGCGAATTTACTGAGGAACTGGCAGATAATGAAACAGATAAGTTAACTGCGGAGCTGGCAGAACAGAAAGAAAAATACCTGCGGCTGTATGCCGAATTTGATAATTTCCGGCGCAGGAGCGCAAAAGAAAGGATTGAGTTAATGCAAACGGCTGGTAAAGAGGTTATTGTATCGCTGTTAGACGTGCTGGACGACTGCGATCGCGCCGAAAAGCAATTGCAGGAAAGCGACGAAGCTGCACCGGTACAGGAAGGCGTGTTGCTGGTTTTTAACAAACTGCGTTCGGTATTGTCTTCAAAAGGCCTTACGCCTATGGAAAGCAAGGGCAAGGATTTCGATCCCGATCAGCATGAGGCCGTAACCCAAATACCCGTTACCGACTCCAAATTAAAAGGAAAAGTAGTAGATGAACTGGTGAAGGGATATTACCTGAACGATAAAATCATTCGTTTCGCAAAAGTAGTAGTCGGGCAATAATGCGGAAGCAGGCAATTTGAAAATTTGAAACTATAACCCTATAACCCTGAATCTATTCCGCGAAAAGGCATCGCGCTATCAGATTTTCAGATGAGCACATTATCATTTATGAAAAGAGATTATTACGAAATATTGAGTGTATCCAAATCGGCTTCAGCCGATGAAATTAAAAAAGCTTACCGCAAAGTGGCTATGCAGTACCACCCCGACCGTAATGCGGGCGATGCGGCCGCTGAAGAGAAATTTAAAGAAGCTGCGGAAGCTTACGAGGTATTAAGTGATAGCGACAAACGGTCGCAATACGACCGGTTCGGGCATGCCGGACTGGGAAATAATCGTGGCGGCTTCAGCAACATGAATACGGAAGATATCTTCAGCCATTTTGGTGATATTTTCGGGGATGACCTTTTCGGTAGTTTTTTTGGAGGAGGAAGCCGTGGCGGTGGTGCAACCCGCAACCGGGGTGTAAGAGGCAGCAACCTGCGGGTTAAAATAAAGCTCAATTTTGAAGAGATCGCCAATGGCGCCAACAAAACCATCAAGGTAAAGAAATATGTTACCTGCACCACCTGTAGCGGTTCGGGGGCGAAAGATAAAGGCGGCGTACAAAGCTGTCCAACTTGTAAGGGTAGCGGACAGGTGAGAAAGGTAACCAACACTTTTTTAGGGCAAATGCAAACCGTTACCACTTGCTCTACCTGTAACGGCGAAGGCACCACCATTACCAATAAGTGCACCAGTTGCCGTGGCGAAGGAAAAATATATGGCGAAGAAACGCTCAATATTGAAATACCTGCCGGGGTGCAGGATGGGATGCAACTCAGCATGAGTGGTAAGGGTAATGCCGGTGAACGCGGCGGTCCCGCGGGCGACCTGATTATACTGATCGAAGAAGAAACCCATCCCCATCTGCAAAGAGACGGGCTTAATGTAGTATATGATCTTCACGTTTCATTTACCGAGGTGGTTTTTGGTACACAGATAGAAGTACCTACTATTGACGGTAAAGCCAAAATAAAAATACCCGGCGGCACCCAAAGCGGTAAAATATTCCGTCTCAAGGGCAAAGGGTTTCCTGCCATTAATTCTTACGAACGGGGCGACCAGCTTATTCACGTGAATGTATGGACGCCGCAAAATCTGAATGCCGAGGAAAAGGAGATACTGGAAAAGTTGCAGGATTCAGCAAACCTTAAACCGCAGCCAATAAAAGGCGAAAAAAGCTTTTTTGAAAGGGTAAAGGAGATGTTTGGGTAGGAAGCTGTCAGCTATCAGCTA
>CAYMKT010000118.1:9578-12468 GCA_964391065.1 uncultured Terrimonas sp.
GTAGTGCCTTTGCCGGGCTCGGAATGTTTTACAAACAACTGCCCTTTGTGATATTGTTCAATAATGCGTTTTGAAAGCGTTAATCCAAGCCCCCAACCCCTTTTTTTGGTAGTGAAACCGGGTTTAAAAACCTTGCCCATATTAGCGGAACTAATGCCCTTACCGCTGTCGGTAACATCAATTTGCAACTGCTTTTCCTGGCGGGTAATATCAATTGAAATTTTTCCTTTTCCTTCCATCGCATCCAATGCGTTCTTCAAAAGATTCTCAATCACCCAATCGAACAACGATGCGGAAATTTTTACAGGAATACGTGTTTCCTGGTGTGCGTTCACAATAAATTGTACTTTTTCGGGTGAGCGGCGGCGGATATAGTCTACCACGTTGCCTACCTGCTCAAGCAGGTCTTTTTCTTCCAGTTTGGGCGTACTTCCTATTTTACTGAACCGGTCCGATACCAGTTGCAGCCTGTCTACATCTTTTGCCAGTTCAACCGCCATCTTTTCACTATTCGGGTCTTCCTTTAACATGGCCACCCAGCCCTGTAACGAAGTAACAGGTGTACCCAGTTGATGCGCAGTTTCTTTGGCCATGCCTGCCCATAGCTGGTTTTGAACGGAGCGGTTTCGCGTGGCCATGGCATACAGTGCATAAATAAGAAACAAAGCCACGATCAGCAATTGTACCAGCGGGTAATAGCGCACTTCGCGCAGCAGCCTGGAACTACCATAGTAATAGCTGTCTGTTTTGCCATTCAAAGGATCGGTATAAATAATGGGGTCGTGCAGGTTTTTAAATTGACGCACTTTTCTATGCAGGTAGCCGGTGTCGTTATATATCCTGTTGCTGTCGAGGTTAATATATTCCATTACCCTGCCTTCTTCGTTCACCCTGATTATAGGAATATCGTTATTGTTGGTAATGATGGCGGAAACCAGTTTAGTATCTACGTCTGGTGGCGAATTAATAAGGAATTTGCCGGCTTCCACCCAGGTTTCTACTTTCTGCCTTTCGTCTGTCGCAATTTTATTGGCCAGGTACTGCGAATAAAAAATGGTGCCTGTTACAATGGCAATAGCTATTGCCGCCAGGGCCGTGCGCCAGTTGAAGAAACGATTGAACATATTTTAAAAATAGCGAAACGGTAACAATGCTTCCTTTATTTTTGGAAAAATAATTCATTTAGATTGACCCATTATCCCTCTGTTGCCGTGGTTATTTTAAACTGGAACGGCAAAAAATATTTAGAGCAGTTTTTACCGTCGCTGCTGTCATCCACTTACCCCGGTGTGCAATTTGTGGTTGCCGATAATGGCTCTACCGATGACTCAATAGCTTTCCTGGCGCGGCATTACCCCCAAATTACCGTGTTGAATAACTGGGTAAACGAAGGGTTTGCCAAAGGGTATAATACCGCGTTAAAGCAGGTGCAGGCATCCTATTATGTATTGTTGAATTCCGATGTAGAGGTAACGCCCGGGTGGATGGAACCGGTTATACAATTGTTAGAAACCAACAGCGCCATAGCTGCATGCCAGCCCAAAGTATTGTCGTGGCAAGATAAAGCCAGGTTCGAATATGCCGGGGCATCCGGTGGGTGGATAGACAGTTTTGGTTATGCATTTTGCCGGGGCCGGGTTTTTGACGTTTGCGAAGAAGATAGGGGACAATACGATACTGCCGGCCCTGTTTTTTGGGCCTCGGGTTGCGCTTTATTTGTGAGGGAGAAAGCCTTCCACAGCTTAAACGGGTTCGACGAGTTATTCTTTGCCCACCAGGAAGAGATTGATTTGTGCTGGCGCATGCAACTGGCTGGCTGGCTGGTGTATGCTTGTCCGCAGTCGGTGGTATACCATGTAGGCGGAGGCAGCTTACCTAAGGGGAATGCTTTAAAGACCTATTTAAATTACCGTAACAGTCTTATTATGTTATTTAAAAACTTTGGATTCTGGGAAAAGATATGGAAAATTCCTTTCCGGCTGGTGCTGGATGGCATCAGCGCTGTTCCGCAAATGCTGAAAGGCGATTTTGCGTACACGGGTACCGTATTAAAAGCACATTTCGCCTTTTATAAATGGCTGATTTCAGCAAAAGAAAAAAAATACTTTCCCGGCAAAGCCATTGCGCGTCCGCAGGGAATATTCAAGGGAAGCGTGGTTTGGCAGCATTTTATTAAAAAAAGGCAGCGTTTTGAAGAAATTGTTCAAAACAAACCCTGAATGTTAGCGGTTATCCTCTATTTTTGCAGGGCAAATCAATTGATATGGAACAGGAAATACCGGTTAACAGTAAAAAAGATTTCGCCTGGAGCTGGGTAAAATCATCCAGGTTTTTATTTTACATACAGGTGGTGAGCGTTGTTGCTTTTTTAATAGGAGGCAGCTACGGCTTATATAAACACCGCTATAAGGGTAAACCCAAAGTAACCGTTCCGGAAAGTTCTTTATATACCCCCAAGTATAAATAGACCGGAGATACAGAAAAATTTTGCTGTTAAAAAGCAATCCTTAATTTTGCACTCCCCAATCAACTTTCGGTAACCGGCTGTAAAGCGGATGCGGCACCAATTTCGGGGTAGATCGTGTAGCAGTACGTTGATTGCAGGGCGAAGTTCTTTTATAAGCGGAAGTAGCTCATTTGGTAGAGCACGACCTTGCCAAGGTCGGGGTGGCCGGTTCGAGCCCGGTCTTCCGCTCACAAGTCCTCTCGTGGTGCGAGGGGATTTTTTTTTGACCTTAACGGTATAACACGGTTCAGCATTTGTTGCGTCGCACACTTGTACAGTAGTAGCTATATGCAGCAGGGCTTTTAAAAGTTAAGGTTCAAAATATAATAAACGCCCTGGTGGTGGTCCCGAAGTATCGGGAGGTAGACACGCCCCGATTAAGAT
>CAYMKT010000119.1:0-1719 GCA_964391065.1 uncultured Terrimonas sp.
AGTATATTGGATATGAAGCCCACTTTGTTGGAGGTGCTTTTTGCCGGTTGTACAATCAACGCGCGAATATCAATTTACATTTGCTGCGCCTGGTTTGTTATCGGTGCTGGCGTTTTTATCCTCTCTCCTGACTGCCGGAAGGGAAAATACTTTTGCTTCTTTTCCGGCAGTTACGATTTGCACGCTTTGAATGCCTTCCATGGCCGGCAACAGAATTTCAAAGGAACTGATGACGCCCGGTTTTACCGCTTCCTTGCCGGGTTCGCAGGATCTTAACGATGTTGGGTTTTCGATGGAATACTGACCCAATAGCTTACCGGCGGCATCATAGTATTTTACGGCAAAAGGCAAAACTGTTTTCTCTTCCTGGATATACGGCAACTTTCCTGCTCTTACAGATGCATAGCTGGTATCTACGGTATATTGTTGTCCATCGAAGGTTGCCCGAACCGCCCAGTGCGATGAAGCGGGATTAATAACAGCAGAAGGATTAAAGGTTCCTTTCAGACTATCTATTTTGTCAACTGCGGCTTCCACTTCCTTTTTTGATTTGTCTTGCTGCTGCCCGCATGAGGTTAAAAAGCTACCCGAGACCAGGAGTAATATTAAAATGGATATATACTTTTTCATAAAATCATTTTGAAATGAACTAATTAGATGCCCGTTGTAACAGCGTATGCAATATTCTTGTTTTGCAGGGCTGGTCGTAATTGTTGAGCGGTATACCCGATGCGCGCATCGGGCAAAGGTTGTCGCAAATACGGTACCAATCCTGGCTACCCATCTTCATTACGTCGGCTGTTGTTTTATTGTAGCCGGGCGCCGCAGCTTCGGCATCGGATTTATTATCCCAGTTGTTGGGAAATTCCGCCTCTTCCCAATGGGAGGCGCTGGCAGCATCATATTCATCTGCGAGGCGGTAAAGTGAATGCCCGCTTTCGTGCAGCATGGTGCCCCGCACATAGTATTCAGCCGAAAAATAACCGCCACCGGCCTGGTCACGGATGTCGTGGAAATGAAGGATCACTTTACCCTGTGCAAAGGAGAGGTTGGAAGAATTGGATGGAAGCACGTGCGACAAGCCGCTGTCGAAATCGCGCGCAATGGCGGTAACGGGATTGATGAAGAAGTTATAGGAACCGCGGAATCGCCGTATCCAGTCTTCCTGGTGAAAGGTGGAATCAATTTGTGAGCCCACCGACGAGTAAAACAGGTTCATGCGGTTGTTCATACTGGTATCGGGAATGAAAACAACATTGAATACCTTATCCTGGTTGCCTACAACATATACGGGCGCTGCATGGTTGGTTACCGGGTAGGGCCGGGTAGCGAATGTAATACGATGGTTATATGTTTTATCATTGCCCTTCACCTGGAAACGGTAGGTCACCAATTTGTTGGCGCCGTACCCGGAGCTCTTTGTAAAAGTGATCGGGAAGCCCGGGGAATTCCAGGTTTGAATTTCCGTTTCGGGCGTGGTAGCCGACAGGTCGCCATTGCTGTTCACGTTGGCTACAAATTCAAACAATTTCACCTCCGATACATTGCCGTCTATTCTTCTTAGCGTAAAGGTTACGGCATCCGAACTGGATGGGTAAATAGGGGAATGAATAGCAAAGGTCTCCGGGTTTTGTTTACAGGCAATTGCCAATGGAAGGCAAAGTACAATAAATACATTTTTTTTAAACCTGCGAATCGTGTACATAATCGTGGTTTTAC
>CAYMKT010000119.1:1819-12339 GCA_964391065.1 uncultured Terrimonas sp.
TTCCCAATTCATTTTCATTTACATTTATAGCATATTTGCTACAACAGTTACACAAAACGTTAAACGAATATTTTATGCCGGGAACGCTCACTAAACTTAAGCAGGCTTATCAACTCTTTAAATCCATTGATTTAGACCAGTTGGGAAAAATTTCAAAGAAAGTAGACCTGCAAAAATTGATGGAAGGATTTTCGAAACTGGATGATACCCAGTTGAAGGGCCTGCAGAAAATGATGGAAAGTGGCGGCAAACCTAAAAAAGCGCTGCCGGAAATCAATGGCGATTTTTATGAACTGTCGCTGAGACTCAATGAGGAGGACAGGGCTGTTCAATTAAAAGTGCGGGAGTTTATGGAGAAGGAGGTTGCGCCTATCGTGAACAACTACTGGTTGCACGATGATTTTCCATTTGAAATCATTCCAAAATTTGCAGAGCTTAATTTATGCGGTGTTACCTACCAGGGCTATGGTTGCCCGGGTAAGTCTTTTTTAATGGAAGGCATCATAGCGATGGAAATGGCAAGGGTGGATGCTTCCATAGCGACTTTTTTTGGCGTGCAGAGCGGATTGGCAATGGGCTCTATATACCTTTGCGGATCGGAATCACAAAAAGCACACTGGCTGCCGCAGTTGCAGCAATTTAAGGCCATTGGGGCATTTGGACTAACCGAACCGGAAGTGGGATCGGGCGCTGCGGGCGGACTCACTACCACCTGTAAGCGCAGCGGTGATCAATGGGTATTGAACGGTCAGAAGAAATGGATTGGCAATGCCACTTTTGCTGATGTAATTGTGATATGGGCACGGGATGTGGATGATAACCAGGTGAAAGGTTTTTTAGTGAAGAAAGACACACCCGGTTTTAGTGTAGAAAAGATAAAAGGGAAAATGGCATTGCGGATTGTACAGAATGGGTTGATTACGCTCAGTAATTGCGAAGTAACGGAAGAAGACCGCTTGCCGGCAGCCAACTCCTTTAAAGATACCGCTAAGGTATTGCAGATGACGAGGGCCGGCGTGGCATGGATGGCGGTTGGCTGTGCCCGGGGCGCCTATGAAAACGCCCTTGACTATACGCGCAAAAGAAAACAGTTCGGAAAGCCCATCGCTTCGTACCAGTTAATACAAAATCATTTGGTGGAGATGCTGTCGAATCTCACGGCCATGCAATCCATGGTATTCCGCTTATCGGAGTTGCAGGACCAGGGCCTGTTGAAGGATGAACATGCTTCGCTTGCAAAAGTGTTTTGTTCACTTCGTACACGCGACATCGTGAGTAAGGCGAGGGAGGTAATGGGCGGTAACGGTATCTTGCTGGAATATAATGTGGCGCGTTTCGTAGCTGATGCAGAAGCTATTTATTCCTATGAAGGCACCAAGGAAATCAATTCCTTGATTGTGGGCAGGGCTATTACCGGGTTTAGCGCTTTTGTATAAATGTAAACTTACAGCAATGAACAACCGCCGTAAATTCATTAAAAATGTCAGTGCAGCGTCCATTGGTGCTGCCATTCCGTTTCAGCGCCTTTCGTCTCAAAACCTTGCCTTCGATAAGGATAGTTTAAAGGTTGGGTTGATAGGTGTGAGAGGAATGGGTTGGGGCGACCTCAACTCTTTTCTTAAAAATGAAGGAACAGAATGCGTAGCCCTCTGCGACGTGGATGCTGAACTGTTAAACAACCGCGCCAGTCAACTGGAAACGAAAACCGGAAAACGTCCTGCCACATTTAATGATCACCGGGAACTGTTAAAAATAAAGGAAATCAACGCCGTTATTATTGGCACGCCCGATCATTGGCACTGCATTCAGATGACCGACGCCTGTGCTGCCGGCAAAGATGTATACGTTGAAAAGCCTTTGGCCAACAGCATTGCGGAGGCAGATATAATGGTGAAAGCGGCGCGAAAATACGGCCGCATTGTGCAGGTGGGCCAGTGGCAACGCAGCGACCCGCACTGGAATTCAGCATTTGAATATTTGAATGCCGGTGCATTGGGTAAAATACGACAGGTAAAAGCCTGGGCCAATGTTAACTATGGACGTGGTTTTGATGTGGCGCCGGATAGCGAAGCGCCGCAGGGAGTAGATTACGACAGGTGGCTGGGACCGGCGCCCAAAAGGCCTTTCAACAAAAATCGTTTTCATGGCACTTTTCGTTATTTCTGGGATTATGCCGGCGGACTGATGACGGATTGGGGTGTACATATGCTTGATATGGTGCTGGCAGGTATGAATGCCACTGCGCCAAAATCGGTAATGGCCATAGGTGGCAAACTCGCCTTCCCCAACGATGCAGCAGAAACTCCCGATACACTAACTACGGTGTATGATTTTGGAGATTTCAGCCTGGTATGGGAACAGTTTATGGCGATGGGCACTTCTCCTTACCTGGAAGAATCCGGCGAACCCGGAGTGGCTTTTATTGGAGAGAAAGGCATCTTAGCCATTAACAGGGCGAGTTGGAAAGTGATACCGCTGCAGGATAATGGCAAATACCTCATGGAAGCGTTTCCACCCCGAAAAAGCAGCGGTGGTGGTTTGGATGCGCACACGAAAAACTTTTTTGAATGCATTAAAAGTAGAAAAGACCCCAACTGTACTATAGAAATGGGCAGGAATGCCGCGCTGGTAGCTCATTTAGGCAATATGGCCTACAGAACGGGCAAGAAGCTGGACTGGAATGATAAGGAAAGCCGTGTTATCAATGATGCGGGAGCTAACAGCTTGCTAACGCCCGGTTACAGGGCGCCCTGGAAATTATGGCAGGGGTAGCCAACAAGTTATTTCATCACAGGAGTATCTTTACCTTCCATGCTAACCGGGGCAATAATGAATCAGCAAAGGTCTTTTTTAAAAATTGAGCGTATACAATGGCATCAGGAATATTTGCACTACTCGATGATATCGCCGCATTAATGGATGATATGGCAGTGATGAGTAAGGTGGCTGCTAAAAAAACCGCTGGAATTTTGGGTGATGATTTGGCCGTGAATGCCGAAAAAGCTTCCGGTTTTGTTTCGGACCGGGAACTGCCGGTGTTGTGGGCCATTACCAAAGGCTCGTTTTTGAACAAGTTGATCATTTTACCGTTCGCCTTCCTGTTGAGCGCCTTTATACCGGCAGCCGTTACGGTGATACTTGTTTTGGGAGGTCTTTATCTCGCTTATGAAGGCGCCGAGAAAATATACGAATATTTTGTACCGCACAAGCATGTTAAAGTCATCGACGCTGCAGAAGATCTCAGCAAAGAACAAATTCTGTTGAAAGAAAAGGGGAAAGTGAAATCGGCTATTTTTACCGATTTCATCCTTTCTGTAGAGATCGTCATTATTGCGCTGGGCACGGTAGCAGGTGAACCCATCACCTCTCAAATTCTGGTGGTCTCGTTAATCGCCATTCTTGCCACAGTGGGCGTATACGGCATAGTGGCCCTGGTGGTTCGGATGGATGAATTGGGTTATAAATTGATTGCACTTAATAAAAAAAAGAACAGCTTTTCTGATGGGGTAGGAAAGCTATTGGTGGCAGCGCTTCCAAAGATTATTAAGGCAATGGGCTTCATCGGTACGGTTGCCCTGGTCCTGGTTTCGGGCGGTATTTTTGTGCATAATATTGAATTCCTTCATCATTTATTCCCGGCGCTCCCCGCTGTAATAAGAGAGTTTATTGTTGGATTGGCGGTAGGGTTTGTGGTTTTTGCGGTTGTCATGTTGGGGAAGAAAGTACTGAAGAAAGGAGAAAATAAAAAGACAAAGTAGGTTCCTTTCACGGCTACTCATACCTAATGCAATGGTTTTCAATTGATTTAACTTTTCTCACCCCAACGCTACTTTGGTAAAGAGAAGAAGTTAAAAAAAATATTTAGTTCTGTTGTTTGAGAACTAAAAAAACTTATTTAACTTTGTGTCTTAATCGTTAAGCATATGGCAATTAAATTGACCGCAGAACAAAAAAACCTGATTGAAAAGATTGGTGTTTTCCTGGAGAGAACAGGATCAGCTTCCGTTGAAGGCCGCATACTGGCGCTTTTATTGGTATCTACCGAAACAGAGCTTTCCTTTGAGGACATTCATGAAACGCTCGGCATCAGCAAGAGCGCTACCAGCAATACGCTTCATATACTGCTCACCACCAATAAGGTTGATTATATCACTAAGCCTGGCGACAGGAAACGGTATTTCAGGAACCGCCTGGAGAAGTGGGAAACAGATTTTGAGCAGAACATGCAAAACTCCTATCATATAGGTGATCTTTTTAAGGAAGTGCTGGCGATCAGGCCAAAAAGTACGAAAGAATTCAACGATAGCCTGAAGCGGTTGATTGGATTTATAGAATTCATGAAAGCCGAACTTCCCGTACTATTTAAAAAATGGCAGGATCAAAGGAAATAGAAAAGTGAAGCGATAAATTTTTTTTTCAATATTTAGTTCTTTTATTTATGAACTAAATATATAAATACAAAATAAAAAGTAAAAAATGAAATTGAGTACAAAGTTGCTGTTACCCCTCGCCATGCTTGTGGTATACAGCATCAGTGGTTTTTCTCAAACGCATCCGTCAACCGATACCTTACGGATTTCCTTAATGGATGCCGTTAACCTGGCGGTAAAGCAAAACCAGCAATTGCAAAGTGTGCAAATAAACGAAGAGATCAACCAGTATAAAATAAAGGAGCTTAAATCTTCTGCGCTTCCGCAGGTTACCGGCGATGGCGGCTATAACGACAATTTTTCAAGGGCTTCTCAATTATTGCCCGGGGAAATATTCGGTGAGCCCGGCACAACCATTCCGGTAAAATTTGGTACCCGCTACCAAATGGGGGCGACAGCTCAATTCAATCAAAAGTTGTACGATCCCTCATTAAATGCGGGATTAAGAGCCGCTAAGGAAAGCCAGGGGTATTATGAGTTAAGCACTTTTAAAACTAAGGAAGACCTTATTTATAATGTAGTGAACGTATATATGCAGTTGGAGATGACCGAAAAGCAAAGGGAGTTGATTGAAGGAAACCTGGAAAGAATGAAACTGTTAATTGAAATAACAAATGCGCAATACCTGGAGGGCATTATTAAGAAAGTGGATGTGGGGCAGTTAAGGGTAAGTTATACCAACCTGGCTACGCAATTATCCAATAACAATAATAACTATACGCAATTACTTAACAATTTAAAAGTGTTGATGAATGTAAGCGTGTATACCCCCGTTGCCATTACCAACGAAGTGGGTGGCGATACCATTGCTGTTGCGGAACAATTGTTTTTGAATGACAATACCGACCTTAATTTAATGGAGTACCAGATTAAGCTCCAGGAACTAAATACCAAAAGTATAAAGGCGGGTTATTTACCCAGCTTATCTGCCTTCGCCAGTTACGGCTGGCAGGGTCAGACAGATAAAATGTTTAAGTCGGATGCAACGCAGGGATTCACTTCGGGGCTTTGGGGACTATCCTTAAAGATTCCCATATTCGATGGCTTTACCAAACGTAATAAAATTATGCAAAGCAATCTGCAGGCAAACCAGTTGAACCTGAATAAAAAATACCTCACTAATCAAATCAACAACGACTTTGTAAATGCGCGTAACGATCTCCACCAGAATAAGGAGGTGCTGCACGCACAGGAAGAAAACATGAAAGTGGCCGGGGAATTGTACAACGTGGCAAAACTGTCGTACACCGAAGGTATCACGCCGCTGTCGGAACTGATTAATGCCGAGAATAGCCTGCGGGAAGCGCAAACACAATATTTAACCGCAATG
The DNA here is from genome assembly GCA_964391065.1 of uncultured Terrimonas sp. GTDB lineage: Bacteria > Bacteroidota > Bacteroidia > Chitinophagales > Chitinophagaceae > Agriterribacter. The sequence continues at coordinate 7,580 of CAYMKT010000119.1, forward strand.
CTGCAAATGAACCTTGCACAACTCGACCTGATGAAAACCAGCGGACAGTTGAGTAAGATCATCCGCGATGTGCTTCCCACAACTAATTAATTACCCAACTCAACTTTTAATACACATTTAATATGAACAATACATCTTCTGCAATAAACATGAAAAGAATGATCACTATCGTAGTCATTCTCGTCCTTGCCGGGTTTATGGGATTCACTCTCTCGTCCAATAAAAAAGAAATGGATGAAAACGCGAAAGCGGTTCCGCTCGAAGTGGGACTGGTGCCTGTTAAGGCGGCAACCGCACAATTGAAAAAAATAGACAATTCCATCCTGTTAACCGGAAATTTTGTTGCCAGGAAAGAACTTCCGCTTATAGCAGAAGCGCAGGGTTCTATTATCGTGCTGAACATAAAAGAAGGACAAAGTGTAAGCCAGGGACAGGTGATAGCACGCATTGACCCTACTGCTATTCAATCCAGCCTTGCCACTGCAAACGCTGCTTTAAAGAAAGCGATCAAGGATAAAGAACGCTACGAGCGGCTCGTGGCCGCTGGTGCTATCAGTCAAAAGCAGTACGAAGACATTGCGTTGACTGTTGACAATGAGAACGCTCACCTGGCAGGCATTGAGCAGCAGATGAAATATACCATTATCAGGTCGCCCATGTCGGGTACGGTAGGTGAAGTGAATGTTGAAAAAGGAAGCTTTGCCACCGTGGGAATGAATATTGGTTCCGTGATTGATGTATCGAAACTAAAAATGGTGGTGAATGTATCGGAAGCCGATGTGGTAAAGCTGAAAAAAGGCCAGCCGGTTCAAATCAAAACGGAAGTGTACCCCGATCATATCTTCAAAGGTAATATCACGCTCATCAGCGTGCAGGCCAATGAAGGAAGAAAGTATGCCATAGAGGTGGAAGTGCCCGTAAGTGCGGATTTTCCCTTAAAAGCGGGCATGTTCGGAACAGTAACATTGAATGCAGAAACCAATGATAATAGCGAAAAACTGTTCATTCCCCGGAAAGCTGTTGTTGGAAGTATTAAGGATGCGCAGGTGTTTGTAATTAATGCGGATAGCAGCGTGACGCTCAAAAGCATTGAAGTGCAGAATATTTCGGGCGATGAGGTGGTGGTGCTGAAAGGCCTGAACACCGGGGAGCAGATAGTAACAGCCGGCCAGATCAATTTGCAGGGTGGAAGAAAGGTGAAGGTGATTGAATAAAGGAATTGAATTGTTAAAAGTTTAAAATATTTTATGAGCATAACAAAAACAGCAGTAAACCGGCCCACCCTGGTGGTGGTATTGTTCAGCATACTCATTTTGCTGGGTTTGGTGAGCTATAATTCGCTAACGTACGAATTGCTGCCTGAAATTAATTCGCCGGTTATTACCATAACCACTGTATACCCCGGTGCGGGTCCCGCAGAGGTGGAAACATCCGTATCAAAAAAAGTAGAGAATGCCGTTTCAACTTTGGAAAACCTGGAAAGTACACAGGCTATTTCGCAGGAGGGTGTATCGGTGGTTATTGCCACTTTAATTTACGGAACCGATGTAGATCATGCTTTGCAGGAAGCGCAACGTAAAGTGAATGCTATAAAGGCGGATCTCCCAGATGACGTAAAGGATCCTGCGCTGGGTAAATTTTCATTCGACGAATTACCCATCATGCGAATCGGCGCAACCTCCGATATGGACGAGCGGGCGTTTACCACGTTATTTGATAAAACCATACAGCCCGAACTGGCGCGTATTGAAGGCGTGGCGAAAGTGGATGTAACCGGTGGTGAAAACCGAGAAATAAAAATTAACGTAAACAACGATAAACTCAAATACTATAATATTTCTATTCTCCAGATTTCTAACGCTATCTCAAAGGCCAATCTTAATTTTCCAACGGGAAGTTTAAAGAATACCCAACAGGATGTGCTGGTGAGGCTGAGTGGGAAATTCACCAATCTTGAGGAACTCAGCAATCTCGCTGTGAAAACGAATGCCGACGGCAGCCAGGTTTACCTCAAAGATGTTGCCGAATTGTTCGACAGCAAGGAAGAGGCCAGTACCCTTACCCGCATCAACGGTAAAACATCGCTGGGTATTTTAGTCACTAAAACAAGCGATGGCAACACCGTAGGTATTAGTAAAGAAGTGAAAAAGGCATTAGCCGCAATGGAACAAACCTATAGCGCGGAAAACGTAAAATTTACCATTGCCAGCGACAGCGCCGACTTTACGCTCGAGGCTGCCAATTCGGTTATTCATGATCTGCTGATCGCCGTGGTGCTGGTGGCATTTATTATGCTGTTCTTTTTGCACAATATCCGCAATGCTTTAATTGTAATGGTGGCGATACCTGCTTCTATTATTTCAACATTCGTGGTAATGGCGTTTTTAGGTTTTTCTTTAAACCTGATGAGCTTGCTGGCATTGTCGCTGGTGATCGGGATATTGGTGGATGACAGTATCGTGGTACTGGAGAATATTCACATGCGCATGGAGCAGGGTAAAACCGCCTGGGATGCAGCAGTAGACACCTGGAAAGAAATTGGCGTTTCGGTAACCTCCATTACCCTGGTGATTGTGGTGGTTTTTTTGCCTATCACGTTTGTAACCGGCATCGTATCCGATTTGTTGTTTCAGTTTTCCATCGTGGTGGTGGCTGCTACCGTTATTAGCTGGCTGGTATCGTTCACGCTTACGCCCTGGTTGGCCAGCCGTTTCACAAAACTATCTCACCTTAACAATAAAAGAATATTAGACAAACCGCTGATCTGGTTTGAAAATATGATCAAAGGTTTTCAGAACTTTTTCAAAGGAATTTTAGAATGGTCTTTAAAGCACAAGCGCATTGCGTTCTCTTCTGTTATCGCTTTGGTTATTGCCTCCTTTGCATTGGTGGGCGGCGGATTTATAGGGGTTGAATTTGTGTCGAATGGCGATAACGGCGAATTTCAGATACAGGCCGAATTGCCAAAGGAAACGCCGCTGGAGCAAACTAATTTTTTAACCCGGCAAATTGAAGAAAAATTATTGAGCGACCCTAACGTAACCAATGTGTTTACCACTGTAGGCGCAGGCGAGGGTGGAAACATTAACTCGGGCAGCAGCGCTTATCGTTCGCTGATTAATGTGAAACTGGTGCCCGCGGAGCAGCGTACACTTTCTTCGACCGACTATGCGGCAAAAGCAAAATTAGCATTACAGCAAACAATACCTGGCGCTAAAATAACGGCCAGCCCGGTAAGCATGGTAGGAGCAGGCACTACTGCGCCCATCCAATTCCAGGTACAGGGCGCCAACCTCGACACCATACTGAACTTCAGTGAAAGATTGCAGGAAGTTGTAAAATCAGTACCCGGCACTTTTGAAATTAAAGCATCGGTAGAAGGGGGCAACCCGGAAATAGCGGTGCAGATAGACAGGGAGAAATTGGCAGAACTGGGCTTTTCGTTAGACGTAATAGGCAGCACCATGCAAAATGCCTTTACCGGTAACAACGACAGCAAATTGCTTCAGGGTGATGATGAATACCCGATTAAAGTGCAGTTGGATGAGTTTGACCGTAGAAATATCGATGATATCCGCAACCTCACTTTTCAAAACAACAAGGGTGAGTTGATCAAACTGAGCCAGTTTGCGCATATCGTAAGCACTACCGGACCTTCGAAGCTCGAACGCAAGGATAAGATACCTTCTGTTACCGTTCAGGCACAGGTGGTGGGCCGTCCCGTAGGTACAGTGGGGCAGGAGATACAGGCAAAGATTGACAATATGGATAAGCCTGCAGGCGTGTATGTATCCGCCGCCGGCGATGTTAAAAATCAATCGGAAGCCTTTACGAGTTTATTGCTGGCATTGGCGGCATCCATCATATTGGTATACCTGATTATGGTAGCCCTGTACGACAACTACGTGTACCCGTTAGTGGTGATGTTTTCGGTTCCTGTGGCGATGATCGGCGCGTTTCTGGCGCTCGCTTTAACCATGACCAACCTCAGCATCTTTGGTATGTTAGGATTGATTATGCTGGTAGGACTGGTAATCAAAAACGCGATATTGATCGTGGATTTTGTAAACCAGTTGAAGAAAGAGGGAAGGAGTTCGTATGATGCGCTGATAGAAGGAACCATGTCGCGTTTCCGTCCTATTTTAATGACCACCATTGCCATGGTCATTGCGATGATTCCCATTGCTGTAGCAAGTGGCGCCGGTTCGGAATGGAAGAACGGGTTGGCATGGGTGCTGATTGGTGGCTTAACCAGTTCGATGCTGCTGACGTTGATTATTGTGCCGGTGGCTTACCTGGCAGTTGACGTAATCAAAGACCGGGTGGCGGCGAGAAAAGAAAAAAGAAGGGAGAAAAAAGCAACGGAATCGTTGGAGGAAGCGTTAGCCTAAATCGGGCTTCGTAACGGTACCCTATATTGAAATATTGAGTTGCGCTGGGGTCTTCGCCAAAAGCTGTTGTGGGAAGCTGCGAGACCCCTGCGCTGAACGATCCGCCGGGGTCGCACTCCATACGCAATAACCCGGCTGTGCAGACCCCGTCGCGAACAAAGGAGTTATAGCATAAAGCAGACTAACCTTAGGTTCTTTTCGGCACGAAATATTGAGCCATTTTTTAAGGCTGGCACGTGGGAGACACGTGCCAGCGTTTTTGAAACCAACATCCAACGTTCGGGTTTAATGATTACCTTCAACCATATTTTATTATGGAAAATTTAGATCAGCAATTGCTGGATGCAGCTATGCAAAGCGACCTGGACA
>CAYMKT010000120.1:0-12217 GCA_964391065.1 uncultured Terrimonas sp.
CTCACTATTCAACAACAGGCGCTACCTGGGAAGGAGCCGTTACGCCTGGTGGCAGTTCTATGATACGAAGGTTACGAAAATGTATCGGCGCCCCTTCGGATTCGAGACAGAGATATCCTTTTTTTTGCGACGCATGAGCAACACCATTTACAAATTTTCCATTTACCGACAATTTGATTACACCATCCACGCAAATCACATCATATACATTCCATTCTCCGCGCCCTTTGCACAGGTTTTCGATGGATTTGCTCCTTTCGCCCCTGGGATTATCGGGAGTAGTTGTTACTCCGCCCACCCCAAAAAGTTCGCCATGCACATAAGCTATCGGCGGTGTAACGCCATCCCGTTTGTTGAGCTTCACCCAGTCTAATTCCAGCATCTGCACCTCAACTCCGTCGGGCAAACGGTTCTCAAGTCCCGGCTGAGCGGCGCTCCACACAAATACACCGGAGTTGCCACCCGCTTCCATGTGCATCCACTCAATATGCAATATAAAATTCTCATATTGCTGCACACTTCTCATTACACCAACCGGAAGGCCGGAGCAAATCAACATATCATCCTGCAGCATCCAGGTATCTTCCGAGGTATTTACATCAATCCATTGAACAGGAGTTGCTTTGGCCGTTGAACCCGTAGTAATATCATTCAGGCTTATGCGCTCGCCAAACTGCAATCCTTTCTTTTGAGCCCATATCGAACAATTGATAAAAAGCAATGCTATGATGCATAATAAGCGTATCCGAATTTTTAATATATTTTTCATTTAACTTTATTTATCAGAAAATTACAAACCCCAAGATAGGAAGTTGCCGAGGTTAATTTGTTGTTACGGCAGTATAATATAACTTACAGCGCCTCTTTATCTATTATTTTTAACAAAGCGCATTTGCTCTATTCTATTCTTCATGAATAATGATTGGCAGCCGGAAAGCAACCTTTATATTTTTTAAAAACCAAAATACCAATTTACGAATGGCAGGATGTATTTATTTATACAGTGTTGAACGTTACATTGACAGGGACCACAGGATAAACAGGAATATTCCATAAAAATTCAATAGCATAATGAAAAATTTATCACGCCGCAATTTTTTGCTCCAAACTACCACTGCCGGGTTAGGAATGGCTACCGTAGGTTCCCTGGGTAGCTTTTACCCCGCTGGGCCTAAAATGAGGTTTGGGTTGGTTACTTATCAATGGGGCCGCGATTGGGATTTGCCAACGTTAATCGCTAATTGCGAAAAAAGCGGGTTATGGGGAGTAGAGTTGCGCACGCAGCATGCCCACAAGGTAGAATCCAATCTTTCAGCAATAGAACGGTCTGAAGTAAAAAAGCGTTTTGCAGATAGCCCGGTTACCTGCCTTGGCTATGGTTCCAACTTCGAATACCATAGTCCCGACCCGGCTGAACTCGCAAAAAACATTGAGCAAACCAAAGTATATATCCAACTCTGCAAAGATATTGGCGCCACTGGCATAAAAGTAAAGCCCAATACCCTGCCCGAGGGCATTCCTAAAGAAAAAACCATTGCCCAAATTGCCGCTTCGTTTAATGAAGTAGGAAAATTTGCCCAAAACCTCGGGCAGTTGGTAAGAGTAGAAGTGCATGGAAAGTTCACTCAGGAATTACCAAACATGAAAGCCATTTTTGACCGGGTTACCGAGCCCAACGTAAAAATATGCTGGAACTGCAACCCGGAAGACCTGCTGCCACCCGGACTCGAAGCCAACTTCGATTCTGTAAAAAAGCGGTTTGGCGATACCGTGCATGTAAGAGAACTCAACACAGGCGAATATCCTTATCAGCAATTAATGGACTTGTTTACAAAGATGAAATACAATGGCTGGATATTGCTGGAAGCACGCACCGAGCCAGCCGATAGGGTTGCCGCTATGAAAGAGCAGTTGGCAGTATTTAACCAAATGGTAGCGCAGTCGAAGAAGAAATGATGCAATTCAGTTCCCTGATTCATATTCATTCACTCATTTAAAAGAAACATATCAAGTATGGAAGAACAAAACAACTCCCGGAGGGAATTTATTAAAAAAACTGCTTTAGCCGGTGCAGGACTCACTATTGGCGGCATGGGCTTCAGCGCTAAATCGTATGCTGCTATACCAGGCGCCAATGAACGGGTTAATTTAGCGGTGATTGGCATCCATGGACAGGGGCAAACCCATATCAGCAGTTGGTGTGGGCTAAAAACCAGCCGCAATGTACGATTGAAAACATTGTGTGACGCCGACGAACAATGGTTTGATTCAAGAGCAAAAACGGTAGTAGATAAAATAGGCGAAAAACCCGTGCTCGAATGGGATATGCGCAAGGTATTTGACGACAAAGAAATAGACGCTGTATCGTTAGCTGTACCTAATCACTGGCACGCCCTGGGAACCATTTGGGCCTGCCAGGCAGGCAAACATGTATATTGCGAAAAGCCCGCTTCACACGAAATTTGGGAAGGGAGAAAGATGATTGAAGCAGCCCGCAAATACGACAGACGGGTACAGGTAGGTTTTCAGAACCGTTCCATAGCTAACGTTATGGAAGCCATGAAATTCCTGCATGATGGCGGCATCGGCGATGTTTTTATGGCCAGGGGACTTTGTATTAAACCACGCGACTCTTTTGGCATTTCGAAAGATGGCACCCCGCCCGCTACACTTCACTACGATCGCTGGCTCGGACCCGCCACATACCGCCCATACAACGAAAAAAAAGGACACTATAACTGGCATTGGTTCTGGGATACAGGCAATGGAGATACGGGTAACCAGGGGCCGCACCAGTTTGATATAGCACGCTGGGGCCTGAACAAAAACGAACATCCACTCTCCATTTATTCAGCCGGCGGCGTGTATGGTATCAGTCCAAAAGAATGCGCCCAGGAAACGCCGAATACCCAAACATCTATATTTACCTATGAAGATGGTAAAACCCTGGAATTTGAAACACGCGGACGATATTCCAACGGAGAATCCAGCCTCGATATCCGCATAGGCAATATGTTTTACGGTACTGATGGCTACATGGAAGTAGAGGGTGGCACATGGAAAGCTTTTCGTCAGCGCGACAAAGAACCATTTGCCGGTTCCAAAGAAAAAGTGGACAAAAAAGACGTTGACCCAAGGATTCCTCCGGGCGGAACGGAACATTATGCCAACTTCATTGATGCCATAAGAGCCGGGAATGATGATGCATTGCACTGCGACATTAATGAAGGATTCTTTTCTTCCGCACTACCCCTGCTCGCCAACATTTCATACCGCCTTAACCGCGGCTTGAAATTTATGGGCGGAAGCATGGACAATGAAAAGTTTGCAAATGATGCGGAAGCGGATGCCATGCTTACAAGGGCATATCGCCCACCTTATGTTGTGCCCAACGAGGTATAATATAAAGGTTTTGTGCATTGCTTTTTGGGTGGCTCATCGCACAGTTGAACTGGTCGGTCCCGGTATAATAAAGACCGTGACGCCGCTACCGAACTTTCAAAAAATATGATCAGCATTCAACATTCTCCCGATATACTTGTCGGGGGAATGTTTCGTTTAAACCTGCGAGATTGCAAAAGGTACAACATGTAGTATAATCCTAACAGTATACCATTTTCAGCCAAAGCAGGGCAGTTGTATGTTTTAATTCTTTCAGAACAAAAGGACCAGCAGTAATGTGTAAAAGAGCAGTTTATTTTTCTTACATATTCATAATTGCTTGTGTTTTGGCCGCCTGCGGCGCCGGTGCAGGCAGGGACGCAGACTCAAAAAAAATAGATCCCGAAAGGGCTGAAGAAATCATCAGGGATGCCCCGCAACTATCTCCGAAAGAATCATTAAGAGCGATGCATGTGGAAGATGGCTTTGAAGTAAAGCTGGTAGCAGCCGAGCCGTTGGTAAATACCCCGGTTGCCATGACTTTTGATGACAAAGGGAGGATATGGGTGCTGGAAATGGAAGGCTACATGCCTGATGTAAATGGGAACGGTGAAGATGTACATAATGGAAAAATTGTAATACTGGAAGATAAGGATGGAGATGGCGCAGCAGATGAACGGAAAGTGTTTATGGATTCCCTCCAATTGCCAAGGGCCCTATGCCTCGTAGAAGATGGTATATTGGTAGCAGAACCACCCAACCTTTGGTATGTTAAAATAATGAATGATCGCGCCGGTAAAAAAACATTGGTAGATAGTGCGTATACCGAAGGAGGAAATGTGGAACATCAGCCAAATGGATTAATCAGGTCGTTAGACAACTGGATTTACAGCGCCAATTCCGGCAAAAAGTATAAAAAAAAGGGTAATGAATGGCTGATTGAACGAACGCACGACAGGGGTCAGTGGGGTATAACCCAGGATGATTATGGGCGCTTGTATTACAACAACAATTCCCAAAATTTACTGGGCGATTATTTTATGCCGGGCTTAGGCGCCGGCAATAGAGGGCAGCGTAGTGTATCGGGCTACGACACTAAAATAGTGCCCAATAACAGGGTTTACCCGGCAAGACCTACTACCGGCGTTAACAGGGGTTATATGGAGAAAATACTGGACGACAGCTCCAGGCTGGTAAATTTTACCGCTGCGTGCGGACCAGTGGTGTACAGGAGTAGTTTATTCGACCAGTCCTACTACAATAATGTTTTTGTAGCAGAACCGTCTGCCAACCTCATCAAAAGAAATATACTGGAAGAAAATGGAAATATCATGTTGGGGAAACAGGCTTATGAAGGACGTGAATTCCTTACCAGTATCGACGAACGTTTTCGCCCGGTGAGCTTATATGAAGGGCCCGATGGCGCACTTTATATTGTTGATATGTACAGGGGAATTATTCAGCACAAGACTTATTTAACAGACTATCTCAAACAGGAAATTCAAAAAAGATCGCTTACAAAACCGCTTAATTGCGGCAGAATTTACAAAATAGTTCCCACGCAAAAATCGGCGAACCCCGTCATCATGCCGCAGGACCCCGTGGAACTGGTGAACCTGTTGAACTATCCTGCAGGCTGGGTAAGAGACAAAGCGCAACAAATGCTGGTAGATGGGAAATACACAACGGCTGAATCAACGCTTCGCGACAACCTGGATGCGGTTGATGATCCTTTAAAAGTCATCCATTCTTTATGGATAATGGAGGGGCTTGGCGTATTAAAGACAGCCGACGTTTTACCGCTGCTCAAACACAGCAATTGGAAAATAAGAGTGCAGGGATTAACGGTGCTCTCCTCCGTATTAAACAAGAATAATTATTCGCAATTTGTACCGGTATTGCAAAAAATGATTAACAGCAATGATACGGTTGCTGCACCTTATATAGCATTCCAGGCAGGTTTGTTTCGAACTTTCGATCCTGCAACCCCGGACGCGTTGTTACTAACACTCGCCAAAAAGTTTCCGGATAACCTATATGTATCCGATGCCATTATCAGTAACCTCCAGGGAAGGGAGGCTTCTTTTTATAAAAAGGTGATAGCGATTAATCCCGATTCAAACCTGGCGATCAACCGGCGTTTCAAAAAAACTCTCGGGGATATTACAAAGAACGAAATCAATAAAAACCTTGAACAACTGAAGGCACAGTTCTCTAAAGGAGTGAACCTGTTTCAAACGATATGCAAAACATGCCATGGCGAAGACGGCAATGGCGTTGCTTCCTTAGCGCCACCGTTAAACAATTCTAAATGGGTAACCGGCGATAAGAACAAACTGATAGCAATAGTACTACAGGGATTAACCGGTCCTGTTAAAGTGAACAACAAACTGTATGAGCCGCCGGAAATAAGCGGCGAGATGCCCGGCTTATACAGTAATGATGAAATAGATGATGAAACCATCGCCCAGGTTTTAAGTTTTATCAGGAAGAACTGGAGTAACCGCTCTGGAAATATAAACACGAAAGAGGTAACTAAAATGCGGGAAAAATTAAAAGGCCGGGAAAAGGCTTTTACCGTGGAGGAATTGAATAGTTGGTAGTGGGTGGAATGCATTTAATGAACTACACACTAAAGGTAAAGTTCCAGGTTACCCCCGGCAATATGGGAAAAAGTGAAACTGGTTTGTCTTGTATTTTTAAAATTACCTCCAGGCGCACCCATTTCGCTTGTACCAGCTAAACCAGATCGCTTATCGCAAAACAACAGAATCTTTTACCGAGCCGCAAGTAAGCATCTTGCTCCCGAAATACGGGTTTTTAATTTCTGTGGAACTACTCAGCCAGTCGGCCCCGGTGTTGTTAAAAGCCATAGGACAATGCAGCAGGTACACTTTTTCTTTATCGTAACGGATCGTGCGGGTCAGGTCGAACAAGCCGGCAGATATCATCTGGAAAGACCTGCGCTTATCTTCAATATTCGTTTCTCCCAGCAGTCCTTCACTTTCACTGGTTATTCCGCCAGTATAGGTTTGCGCAGTGGGGATGATAATATTATCGGTGTCGATGCTTTTCAATTCATCCAGCTTTACCCCATTTGCAGATTCCATCAATAACGAGGCAGAACGGTTAGCGGCAACTGTATCACCGGCAACCAAAGCATCACGAAGTTCATAATAGCGATTCAGCAAATTTTCAAAAGAAGCATTAAAAGCTTCCGAATGCATTGTCGATTGTTCTGCAACAGGCAAATCCTTCACTTCCTTCGACTTTTCTTCCCTGCCTTTACAAGCAAATAAAAACAGCGCAGCTATGATATACAAGTACTTATTCATCAAGATATGTTTTTACAAACCTACGTAAAAGATGATTAAATTGTCTTCAACATATCTCAAAACAACAATCGTTAACCGGCCCATTTCTGCCTGATACCCTGTATCATAATCATACTTTGGTTGTATCAAAACCGAACAGTCGGCGCCGATTTCGTTTTGCAATAACCTGGTTTTCAGTCATTTCAATTCATGGCATTAATTTTAGGTATTGGTTTGTGCAAAAGGATGAAACAGGTGTTACAGGCAGATAAAGATGGAAGCCGTCTCCGTTAATTTCTAATGCGCTTTATTTCCTTCAAAAACAAGATACCATGATTGAACTTAAAAACATTGGCAAATCGGTTAGCGCCGGCGGTCAGAAAACCCATATTCTGAAAGACATTAACCTCAAGGTTAATCAGGGCGAATTTATCTCTATTATGGGACCTTCGGGCTCGGGTAAATCTACCCTGCTCAATATTATTGGTATGCTCGACGACCCCACCGAGGGCTATCATTATTTTATGGGGGAAGCAGTGCACCTGCTGAAAGAAAAACAACGTTCGTCGCTGTACAAGAAATTCATTGGTTTTGTTTTTCAGGCCTATCATCTCATAGACGAACTAACAGTGTATGAAAATATTGAAACACCGCTCATTTACCAGGACATCAAATCTTCGGAACGCAAAGCCATCGTAGCCGACGCGCTGGATCGCTTTCAGATCGTTGGGAAGAAAGATCTCTTTCCTACACAACTTTCGGGCGGGCAGCAGCAGTTGGTAGGTATTGCAAGGGCCCTGGTAGCAAAACCCAGCCTCCTGCTTGCCGATGAACCTACAGGTAATCTTAATTCAAAACAGGGCGAAGAGATCATGGAGTTGTTTAGAAAGCTAAACAAAGAAGAAGGGGTAACGATTATACAAGTAACCCATTCAGAAAAAAACGCAGCATACGGTACGCATATTATTAACCTGCTGGATGGAAAGATTGTAGCAAACTAAAAGCCCTGAAAAGCGTTAACACAACAGACAAAATAAGTATACAATGTTACAGCTAAAACGAGGAGCCATAGTGTGGTTACTAACTTGCATTATAGCGGTAAGCAGCCAGGCTCAAAATGGGTCATACTCCCTAAAACAGTGCGTTGAAACCGCGCTGAATAATAATATACCCGTAAAACAAAATGCATTGCTGGTGGAATCGGCCAAAGCCGATATGAATAAAGCAAAAGCCAATTTATTGCCCGATCTCAATGCCAACTGGGGTTACGGAGGGAACCAGGGTCGGGCTATTGATCCCTTCACTAATAATTATATCGACCAACGCTTTGCATCCTCGGGTATAGGTTTAAATGCAGGACTCACGTTGTTTAGCGGATTGCAGTTGCAAAACCTCATCCGGCAAACCCGTTACGCTTACGATGCCAGCGAGATGGAATGGCAACAATCCAAAGACCGGCTCACGATGGAAGTTATTCTCGCCTATTTAACAGTATTGAACAATGAGGATGCCTGGACAATTATGAAAGAACAAACCCAGGTAACCCAAAGCCAGGTAGAGCGGCTTACCGTACTGGTTGACCAGGGTGTAACCGGAAGCTATATGCTTTCGGATATGAAGGGGCAATTATCGGCCAACGAACTGAGCGCCATCGAAAATTATAATGCGTTACAATCGGCTAAACTCGCTTTATCTCAGCTCATGAACATTCCTTACCAGAAAGACATGCAACTGGAACGGTTACCAGAGGCTGAGTTGCTGGAAATGTATGCCAGCAGCCCTGAGCAAATATATGCCGCTGCATTGGAAAATCTTGCCCAGGTAAAAGCGGTAGACCTGCGGGTAAAGAGCGCTGAAAAAGGGGTGTTGGCGGCCAAAGGTTCATATTATCCTTATTTGCGCTTAAACGGCAACCTCAACAGCAATTATTCCAGCGTATCTACCATGTCTTTCCCTACTAACCTCACAGAAATCAATACCGGCCAATACGTAATAATAGATAACGAGAAGAACCCGGTATTGGCTCAGCAGCAAAATTACACTTCCGAAAAAATTACATACAACGACCAGTTGAAAAATAATGTAGGTACTTATTTTGGATTGAGCTTGAATATTCCCATTTTCAATAACCTGCAGGTTAACACCAATGTAAAAAAAATGAAACTCAACGCAAAGAATGCGGTATATGAAGCCGAGAATACCAAACTGCTTCTTAAACAAAACATTGAGAGAGCACACCAGGATATGGTATCTGCGTATGAACGTTATAAAGTATTGCAGGAACAGGTTGTTCAATACCAAGAGTCGTTCCGTTCTGCGGAAATTCGATTTAACTTAGGCACTATTGTTTCTACCGAATACCTCATCACTAAGAACAACTACGATAGAGCCAAACTAAGTCTTACACAAACCTGGTATGAGTATATTTTCCGCACCAGGATACTTGATTTTTACCAGGGTAAACTATTGCTGTAAACGCTTTCCAATACTACTACGTTCCCTTGATGGACGCCCTGCGCAAACGCTGCCTTGCGCCGGGCCGCTCTTCTTCCGGTCTGTTGGCCGTAGAAATAATTATACATTTGTTTCAAACTAATACCATGCGCAGTAGAATAATGAGCAAAAACATCGCACTGTTTTTTTTGCTAACGTTCAATATCCTCATCGTAAGAGGTCAGATTGATCTCTCCGCCAGGCTACCTCTTGATACAGCCGTTACAATCGGCAAACTGTCGAATGGACTCACGTATTACATCCGTCCTAATACTAAACCGGAGCAAAAAGTGGAGTTGCGCCTTGTGGTTAATGCCGGATCTATTAATGAAGATGATGATCAGCAGGGCCTGGCACATATGGCAGAACACATGGCCTTTAACGGCACAAAGAATTTCAAAAAAAACGATATCGTATCCTTTCTCCAGGAAATAGGCGTAGGTTTTGGGAATGACCTGAATGCCAATACGAGCTTTGATCAAACCATATACATTTTACCTATACCCACCGGGAAACCGGAAAATGTAGAAAAGGGATTTAAAGTTCTTGAAGACTGGGCCCATAATGTAACATATTTGGATGAAGATATTGATAACGAACGGGCAATTGTGCTGGAAGAAAGCCGTTCCGGCAAGGGCGCAAGCGAAAGGATGTTCAAAAAGATACTACCAAAATTATTCCAGGGGTCGCTATATGCAGAACGTTTGCCCATCGGGAAAGACAGCATTATTAAAAATTTTAAGTACGATGCACTTCGCCGGTTTTATAAAGAATGGTACCGGCCCGAATTAATGGCGGTAGTTGTTGTGGGAGATATTACAAAAGAAAAAGCGGAAGCGCTGATCAAAAAACATTTCAACGATTTAAAAAATCCCGCGAACGCAAGAAAACGTTCACCGGCGCAGGTACCTCCTTACTCCGCAAAAGATGCATTAATTGTAACAGATAAGGAAGCCACCAACTACCAGGCGGCAGTTGAGTTTCCATCCTATGCCATTGACCCTGCAATAACCTATAACGATTATAAAAAAGACCTCTTAAAAGATTTGTTTGTAACGATGCTGAATAAGCGCATGCAGGAATTAACACAAAAGGAAAACCCACCCTTTGTATATGGAGGAGGTTCATTTAGTGGTTTTGCAAGGGGATATGAAAATTTTGAATTATTTGTTGTTTCAGGCGACAAAGTACCCGACAGTGCTTTGACGGCTGCGTTAGAAGAACTGGAAAGAGCAAAGCGTTTTGGGTTTACCGTACCGGAACTGGAAAGAGCAAAGAAAAATATGCTGGCTTCCTATGAAAAAAGTTATAACGACAGGGATAAAAGGGAATCATCGAATTTTGTTGATGAATACATCCGGCATTTTTTACAACAGGACCCTATACCCGGTATTGCAGCCGAATATGAAGCCGTGAAGTATTTTTTGCCGGCAATAAATGCAGATGATGTAAGTGCGGTAGCAGGTCAACTAAAAAGCGGGGAAAATGTTTTCGCTTTCATAATGGGTCCTCAAAATGAAACCACAAAACTGCCTTCCCCTGCGGAGTTATTACAACTTGTGGCCCTGGCAGAAAAAGCAGATGTAACACCTTATGAAGAAGGCGCTATTGCTACGGAGTTGCTAGATCAGCAACCCAAAGCAGGGAAGGTTTTAAGTAAAAAAACCAACGCATTATCGGGCGCCACAGAATTGACCTTATCTAATGGCGTTACTGTTACGCTGAAACCTACCGATTTTAAGAATGATGAGATTTTGATGGCAGCATCGCGCTATGGCGGTACAAGTAATTACAGGTTGGCCGACAAATACAACGCCAATTATGCCTTGCCTGTGATAAATGCGATGGGTTATGGCAGCTTCTCCCCCACCAACCTGCAAAAAGCATTGTCCGGTAAAACCATATCCGCCACGCCATTCATGGGCTTAACAACAGAGGGCATCAATGGAAGTTCAACAGTAAAAGACCTTGAGGCCATGTTTCAACTGGCTTATCTTAAGCTAACACAACCCCGCGCAGACACTGGTTTGTTCAAATCTTTTGTCCAAAAAAACAAGGGGCAATTGGTGTTATTGGGCGCTAATCCGCAGGCGGCGTTTATAGATACGGCTTTTGCCGTTTTCTACAACAATAACCCACTGGCGCCAATCAACGTTCCGAAGCCTGCTTATTTTGACAGTATACAACTACAAAGGGTGGTAGCGATCTATAAAGAAAGGTTAGGTGATGCTGCGGGATTGCATTTTGTTTTTACAGGCAACTTCGAAGAAGAACAAATCATTCCGCTTATTGAAACCTATATTGCAAGCCTGCCTTCAACCAACAGGAAGACAAGCTATGTTGATCAGAAAGTAAGACCAATTGAGGGGAAAAAAGAATTGATTGTATATAAAGGAGAAGAGCAGAAGAGCCTGATCTTGTCTTTTTATTACGGCGAGATTCCTTATTCTGAAGATCTTGCATTTAAAGCAAATGCATTAACGGAAGTACTGAATATCCGGATTATTGAAGAATTGAGGGAAAAGATACAGGGTATTTATGGCGGTGGCATTTTTGGAGGATTAGATAAAGCGCCATACCCATCGTTCCAGTTTGCCGTGCAATTGCCCTGCGGCCCCGAAAAAGTAGACACGTTGCTGAAGTCCATGCAAAACGAAATAGATATCATCATTAAAAACGGCCCGGGTCAGGAGAACCTGAACAAAGTAAAACAACAGTGGCGCGAAGCCCATAAGCAGGAACTCAAAGAAAACGGCCCATGGACAAGCCATCTTTTAGCGGAGAAAACAGAAGGAGAAAATATTGACCGCTTTGTTAATTTCGAAAAATATGTGGATAAACTTACCACCAAAGATGTACAGGAAGCGGCAAAGCTTTTATTAAATGGCAAAAACAAGTATACCGTTATCCTTATGCCCGAAAATGCTAAAAAGAAATAATTCAAACTTTGAATAACGATGTTATTTGCATTGGGTCGGCGTGAAGCGCGGAGGTTTCAAATATGCTTTAACCTGCGCTGTCATGCAGTA
>CAYMKT010000121.1:0-12169 GCA_964391065.1 uncultured Terrimonas sp.
CATTAAAATCGTAAAAGTTACGGCTACTAAAGGGAAAAACTTTTTCATATTAGTTTAATGTTTCGGTTTTTATGTGGTTAAATAGATGAAAACAGGGTTGCATTGGTTTGATGGCCTGCCGGCTTTAACAATTATTTATTTACCCCCAGCATTTTTAATATATCCTCACTACGGTCTAATTTGGGGTCGGCAAAGATAACGGTAATTCCTTCACTTTTATCTAAAATAAAATCATAACCTTTTTCCACCGCTAATTTCTGCACGGCGTTATACACCTTGTCCTGCACGGGTTTTATCAATTCCTGCCGCTTTTTAAACAGATCTCCTTCATAACCAAAATGCTGGCGCTGAAGATCTCTTAATTCCTTTTCTTTATTGAATAATTCATCTTCGCGCTTTTTTTTAAGGTCATCGCTCAACATTACCTGTTCTGCCTCATAATCGCGGTACATGCGGTCCAGGTTAACCTGTAAACCGTCCAGCTCCTTTTGCCATGCATCGCTAAACTGGTCTAATTGTTTTTGTGCATCCTTGTATTCAGGTAATTTATCAAGAATAAATTTAGTGTCAAGAATGGCATATCGCTGGGCGTTTGCATTAACAACGGCTAACCATACAAAACCGATTATAAGCAATATTTTTTTCATATGTGTATTTTAATGGTTCTGGAAATGAATTCGGGTAGCGGCTTTTTTGCTTAAATTATAAAATTTTTGCTTCGACTTTCTTTGGTAATGAAGCGAGCTCCATCAACTTCAACCTACTCAGGTTCAAACCCAAGCATAAAGGTGAACCGGGTGGCATCTTTAAAAGTAGCTCCCGGGGCAGACAGCCTGTCGATCCCTAATCCATAATCAAAGCCAAGTAAACCAAACATGGGCAGGAAGAACCTTGCCCCTAAACCCACCGAACGGCGAAGCTCAAATGGGTCATAGCTTTTAAAATCGTACCATCCATTAGCAGCTTCGAAAAACGCTAACCCATAAATAGTGCTGCTTGGATTAAGTGATACGGGGTACCGCAACTCCATGGTATATTTATTAAACATGGTAAAGAACTTGGTAGTGCTTTGCTGATCGGGGTTAATAGTGGGATCGGAATTATCGTAAACCGGGTAGCCTCTATGCGCAATGATATCGTAGCCGAGTATCCCAAAGTTATTGGTTAACCCTGCATCACCCAATTGGAAACGCTCAAATGGCGATATGGGAAGGTTTTTGTTATATCGGCCTATAACGCCATATTTAGCAGCAAACTTCAACACAAACTGGCGATTCTTTTCTTCACCTGCCGGCCTGCCGAGTGGTACATACCATTCGCCATTCAACCGCCACTTGTGGTATTCCACTAATTCATAGGTATCCTTGTCATTAATAAGGCGATTGGGATTTTTAAACGACGAATACGGCGGTGTAAAAGCACCGCTCAACAGGAAACTGGAGCCCCCTGTTGGAAATATGGGTTGGTTTACCGATGATCGTGATAAGGTTAGTTTAAGACTCAGGATATTCGATACAGTTGTTGACAGCCCCTCGAAAAACCCTGGATAATTCTTGAGATTATACTGTGTAAAATTCAAGGCATACACCAGCGTAAAATAGTCGTCGGGCCATTTAAGCTGTTTGCCTAAGGAAACAGTGGCGCCAATGGATTTCAAATAAGATGAATCTGCTCTTTCATTGGTGTATCGTCCGGTATAAGGATCGTAGGCATTGGCATACCTGGAGGTGAAAAAACTGACCGTTAAAGAATTACGCTTTTTACCCCCCAACCATGGTTCTGTAAACGAAAAATTGGTAGACCGGAAATATCGTCCGTTCGACTGAAAACGAAGGCTTAATTTCTGACCGTCGCCCGAAGGAAGCGGGCTCCAGGATGATTTGTTAAAGATATTGCGCAATGAAAAATTATTGAACACCACCCCAACCGTTCCGGTAAGTCCAATACCACCGCCCCAGCCAGCACTCAGTTCTAACTGATCAGATGATTTTTCTTCAACGGTATAATTAATGTCAACCGTTCCATCATCAGGATTTGGAACGGGATTAATGCCTATGTTCTCCTGGTTAAAATAACTCAGGTTGGCTATTTCACGCTGAGAACGAATCAGTTCCTGCCGGCTGAATTTTTCGCCGGGCAGTGTTCGCAATTCCCTGCGTATTACATATTCCTTGGTTTTCTCGTTACCCGAGATAGTAACCCTTTTAATAGTAGCCTGCGGACCTTCCGTGATCCGTATCTCGTGATCAATGGTGTCATTATATACCGAAGTCTCAACAGGGTTAACCGTAAAAAAAAGATACCCGTTGTCGGCATAGAGCGCACTTATATCCCCGCCTTCCTGGGTGAGCTGTTTACCCACCCTTTTATTCAATGTTTCCAGGTTATATACGTCGCCTTTCTTAATACCCAATATTGCGCTAAGTATGGAGTCGGAATATTTAGTATTTCCCCTCCAGGTGATATTGCCAAAATAGTATTTACTCCCTTCATCTACTTGTATCGCTATATTAAGGTTTCCTTTTGCATTGTAATACATGGTGTCCTTTTCAATGATGGCGTCGCGATACCCCTGGGAATTGTAAAATTCAAGTATCTTTTCTTTGTCTTCCCTGTATTTTTTCTCATCAAACTTGGCGGAACTAAATACTTTGAAACGAAAATATGGGTCCAGGTAATCGAGGGTTTTGGTTGGGAAAAGAAAACCGTAGTTCTTTATAAACTCTTTATGTGATGGCGTTGCCTTCTCACCATAAGGCCCAACTGTTTTGTCTGGGAAAAGCGTAAGCCGGCTCTTTTCCTTAGTGCCCTTTAACTGACCCTTAACTTTTGCTTCGCTTAGGTTTTCATTACCATAAATAAGAATATCGTTTACTCTTACCTTGCCGCCTTTTTCAACAATAAAAATCAAGTCCTCGCCATTGGTATATGCCGTATCCGGGCGTTCCTGCACGGTTACTTTAGCGCCCTGGAATCCCTTTCCGACATAAAATTTCTGAATGGCTTCTATGGCATTTTGCTTCCTCGCTTCGGTTACTACCTGGCTGGCAGTGATACCAACCTTTTCTTTTAACTCAGTTGCTTCCGATTTCTTTACACCGCGAAATATCAGTTTGGATAAACGTGGCCGTTCAACTGCGGAGATCTCTACCCATATTTTATCGTCTTCTACTTTAGTAATATACACCTCAATACCGGCAAAAAGGCTTTGCCCCCAAAGCTTTTCAATTGCCTTGGCAAAATTGTCTCCCCCGGGAATCCGTACTTCGTCTCCAATATTTAATCCGGAAATAGATGTTACAAGGTTCGGATCAAAATACTGTGTTCCTGTAACCTTAATATCTGCGATGATATACTTTTTGGGGATGGACTGATTAAACAAGCCCATAAGCACCGGATCCACTGAAGTAGTGGGTACTGTATCATTTACCTGAGCGTTAGTTTTGATTGAAATACAACTTAATCCAAGTAAAATCGTAAAAATCGTGCAGATTCTGTGCATCCGTTTTATAAGTTTCGCCCGGCAAATTAACGGGATTAATTGAAATGGTTTGTTAAAAGAATATTGGTTCGTTTTTGGCTAATGCATGTCTGTAGCGGATTTACGCTGAATTTGTTCGCCTGTTTTTCCAAATCGTCGCTGCCTTCGCTGAAAGTCCAAAATGGCCTCATACAACTGCTCTTTTCCAAAGTCGGGCCACCTGGTATCGGTAAAATACAGTTCCGCGTAAGCCAACTGGTATAGCAAAAAATTACTTATCCTGTATTCTCCACTGGTTCTGATCATCAGTTCCGGATCGGGAAAAGCACTGGTAGCAAGGTACTGACGAACAGTTTCTTCGTTAATTTGTTCGGGCGTTAATGTACCTTTCTGTACATCTGCAGCAATGCCCTTTACCGCCTGCATTAGCTCCCAGCGGGAACTATAGCTCAAAGCAACGATTAATGTTAAACCGCTGTTTGCTTTGGTAAGATCTACAGCCTCACTTAACGCTTGTTGGGCGTAGCCAGGCAACATTTCTATATTACCAATAATTTGCAGCTTAATATTGTTCTTATTTAATGTCGGAACTTCCAGCCTTATCGTTTTCGCCAGCAATTCCATCAGCCCGGTCACTTCCTGTTCCGGCCGATCCCAGTTTTCGGTACTAAAGGCATATAAAGTGAGATACTTAATTTGTAGTTCAGCGCAGCCTTCCACAATATTCCGCACACTTTCAACACCCTGGTAATGACCAAAAAGACGGTCTTCGCCTTTTTCCTGTGCCCATCTTCCGTTGCCATCCATAATAATAGCGATATGGAGAGGCAGACGGGATTTGTCAATTTTATCCAGTTGTGACACGCTGATATAATTTAAAAAAGCCAGACGCGGTCTGACTTGGCGGCAAAGATATAAAGATTATTTATAGGGCGGTAATTTAGTTGTTTCAAACCATGCGGCTGGAACATGGCGGGTTACTTCAATGGTGAAACTCGGGGTTTGATGTTTTGATAGTACCTGCAGGCCGGTTGTAGCCCACATTCGCTGCATCTTGGATTGCGGGCAACGCAAACATAGCGCCCATGTAGTATGAGCCAGTGATGGGCTTTATGAATGAGTTCAGAAGGGATATTTTTGACGAGTTGCTTCTCCGCTGCCAATGGCGTAGTGGCGCGGTGGGTGAGTCCTATCCTTGCGGACACTCTAAAAACATGGGTATCCACTGCCATATTGGGCTGCTTATCTACTACGGACGTGATGACATTGGCTGTTTTTCGGCCAACACCGGGCAGTTGAGTAAGTTCTTCCACCGTTAAAGGCACTTCACCATTGAATTTTTCCACCAGCATGTTTGCCATGCCAATAAGGTGCCTGGTTTTGTTATTGGGATAAGAAATACTTTTAATATATGGAAAAAGCTCATTAAAATCTGCCCTTGAAAGTGCATCGGCAGTAGGGTATTTTTCAAAAATCAGCGGAGTGGTGAGGTTAACTCTTTTGTCGGTACATTGAGCCGACAGGATGACCGCAACCAGGAGTTGGTAGGGACTATCATATACCAGTTCGGTTTCGGCATTTGGGGCATGCTCCCGGAACCAGTTCAGTACATAGGTGTAACGCTCCTTTTGTGTCATGGGATGTTCTCCTTGGCACTCAAAAATAAGCTAACTGGTTGAAAATAAGTTAATGATGTTCAACTTCCTTGCTCACACCGGCATATTGCAGCAGCGAATGAATAACCGAAGGACGGGGGGAGTGATGAATGGTATTAAGGTCTTCAACAGACTTTCTAAGAATTTCGAACTTTTCACGCAGCGCCCAGTCTCGATGCAAAGCGAGTTGCATAGCAGCAGTTTCTTCGGCTGAAGTTTCTTTGTAAATATAGCGTATCATGCTTTCGGGTGTATAAATATCCATGCGCCATTCATTTTAGGAATTGTCAATAATTCAAATACAGGTGGTTTGGATATTTAGATTTAATACGGGAAACGGTGTTTAACAACGGGCGGGGATACGTAGCCCCTAATAAACGGCGCAACAGAATGGATATTGTGAAAAGTCAAAAAAATCTGCCATTATTTTTCTTCAATTACAAACAGATCTTCATTATCTTTTTTCATCATATACCGCTCTCTTGCAGCTTTTTCCAATGATGCAGGATCATTTTCCAGCTCAGATAATTCCTTTTTCATCATTTCTATCTGTTCCGTATAGTAGGACTTTCCCTTTTCGAGTTGTTTTAGCTCTCCTGTTCTCTCCATTTGTACAAACAAATCGTTATGATCAAAAAAAAGCAACCAAACCACAAATACAATCAGCGAAAGGCTGTATTTGTTTTTTAACCAGTAAGGTATGTTTTTTATGAACTTCATGATTAACGAAACAGGAAGGTAATCACCATAAGCTATTAGTTCACCATCCCGCTTTATTTCTAAATATCGCTCTTAATGACCAAATATAATCTTTCCATTGGGATATATGCCATTTTCGCCTAAAGCCTCCTCAATACGCAATAGTTGATTGTATTTTGCCAGGCGATCGGTTCTGGAGGCGCTGCCGGTTTTAATTTGTCCGCAATTCAGGGCAACGGCAAGATCGGCAATGGTGGTATCTTCGGTTTCACCGCTCCGATGGCTCATAATGGTGGTATAGCCGTTGGCCTGTGCCAGTTGAACCGCATTAATCGTTTCGGTTATCGTACCTATCTGGTTAACCTTAACTAAGATGCTGTTTGCGATGCCCTTGTCGATACCTTCCTGGAGGCGCTTTACATTAGTTACAAACAGATCATCCCCCACCAACTGGCACTGTTTTCCAATGGCAACGGTGAGATTCTTCCAGCCTTCCCAATCATCTTCAGCCATACCATCTTCAATAGAAACGATAGGATATTTTTTTACCCAGTTGCTCCAGAATTCCACCATTTCGTCGCTGCTGATGGTTTTTCCGCTGCTTTTGTAAAATTTATACGATTTGCCTGCTTCATCGTACATTTCGGTAGTGGCAGCATCCATGGCAATGGAAACCTGGTCGCCAGCTTTATAACCAGCGGCGTCAATTGCCATTAATACCGTTTCGATAGCTTCCTCACTGCTTTGTATATCCGGCGCAAACCCCCCTTCGTCTCCCACATTGGTGCTGTAGCCTTTTTTCTTTAATACCGATTTAAGATGGTGGAATATTTCAACACCCCAGCGCAGCCCTTCGCTAAATGAAGGCGCACCTACCGGAACAATCATAAATTCCTGGAAATCTATTTTATTGTCGGCGTGAACTCCGCCATTCAGTATGTTCATTAAAGGCATGGGCAGCACCGTAGCATTTACACCACCGAGGTAGCGATACAAAGGCAGGTTGCATTCCTGTGCTGCTGCTTTGGCAATAGCCATCGAAACAGCCAGGGTAGCGTTAGCCCCTAATCTTGCTTTATTTTCTGTGCCATCCACTTTTATCAAAAGGGTATCAATATGCGCTTGTTTAGTCACATCAATTCCTATTAGTTGATCGGCGATGATATCATTTACGTTTTTCACGGCTTTTAAAACGCCTTTGCCCTGGTAAACGCTTTTGTCGCCATCCCGCAGTTCAACTGCTTCATGTTTGCCGGTAGAAGCACCCGATGGAACGGCAGCTCTTCCAACTAAACCACTTTCCGTAATAACGTCTACTTCAATCGTGGGGTTACCGCGGCTGTCTAAAATTTGTCTCGCATGAATATCTGATATGAAACTCATAGAAAATGATTTACTTGTGGAAGTTTTTTTGCAAAGAAACGGTTTTCATTTTTGATGCAAAAATAACTGGCGCGTTATTATTCGCTTTCGCCCGTTAATTCTTTAAATACGGATTCAAGGCTTTGGCTTTCGCTTTGCATGGCAATAATATCGAGGTCATGGGCCGAGGCCAAATCCCTCAACTGCCTGCGCAGCAACTCGGGGTTGGCTGCGGAGAACTGGTATTTCGAATCGGACAACCGTTGTATTTGTGAGGGTTCAAGAATTTGTGCAAATAGATCCGGGGCAATATTACCTGCAAATTCCACCAGTATACGATGCCCTGCGCCATTGTTCGCCTGCAGGTTGGCAACAGTATCGTCTGCCACCAGTTGTCCTTTATTGATGATGATTACCCTGTTGCAGATCGCTTCAACTTCCTGTAGTATATGCGAAGAAAAGAGTACAGTCTTATTTTCGCCCTGCTGCCGGATCAGTTCTCTTATTTCCATAATCTGGTTGGGATCAAGCCCGGTAGTGGGTTCATCAAGAATAAGCACCTCCGGTTCATAAATTAATGCTGCTGCCAGCCCTACCCTTTGTTTGTATCCTTTTGAAAGCTGGCCGATCTTTTTCTTTTGTTCGGGACCGAGACCCACCATTTCCACAACCCGGTTAATGGCAGCTCTTTTATTGTTGATGGTATGCACTTCTGCAATGAAGTCAAGATATTCTCTTACATACATGTCGTAGTACAGGGGATTGGATTCGGGCAGGTAGCCTATTTTCTTTTTTATTTGCAGAGGGTGTTCAGCAATATTGAGATCACACACAAATGCTTCACCGGATGTTTGCTTAAGATAGCCGGTTAAAATTTTCATGGTGGTTGATTTACCGGCGCCATTGGGTCCCAAAAAACCAACAATTTCTCCCTTATTTACTGTAAACGAAATATCATTTACGGCTTTTTGGTCGCCGTAAACCTTATGCAGATTTTTTACCTGGATTGACATGCGACAAAAATAACGACTCCGTTTCAAAATTGGTCATTATGATAACCTATACCGGCTTTCGCCCGCATTATTCGGAAAACTGTCTTTTATATTCACCTTTCCATGCATACCAGCCAAATATGAATAGCCCAATGGCGATGGGAATAAACACGATCACAAACACGCCCCATTGTATCCACGTGTCTGTAACGGGGTGAAGCGCAATCTGGTGCAATGCTGTTTTAACAAGATAAAATACGGATAGGGGCGCCATCAACATCCATACCAGTCCCATCCATTTTCGTAATTGGTTCATCATCATTTTTTATTTAGTCGCTTACATCGGGATCTCTTTTGTTGCTGATGTAAAAGGCCCCGATAACAAAACATACGCCTGAAACAATGATAGGATACATCAATCCCACCAGTTTGTCTCCCGTATTGATCGTCGTTAACAATAAGGCGATAAATGGCGTTAGCCCGCCAAACACACCGTTCCCTATATGATAAGGTAACGACATGGAGGTGTACCTGATTCGCGTTGGAAACATTTCAACCAAAAAGGCGGCGATGGGTCCGTATACCATCGTTACAAATACAATTTGTACAAATACGAGAAACACTAATTTCCAGTACACCGGTGCTGTTAGTTTTTTATTGGTATATACCGGAGACCCCTTGGCAGCAGTCTTTGATAGACCGGTAAAAATGGTATCTATATTTTTCTGCGTGTACGCCGAACCGTCGGCAAAGGTTTTTACAATGCTTGTAGTGGTAATGGTGCGGTCATTGTTATTGTGGGTTGTTATTACCGGCTCACTTATGGTGAGCGGCACTGCGGATGCGCCGGCAACCACATCCGTGTACCTGAGAAATTGTTTATAGATAGGCCGGTAAAAAATAATTCCCAGCAGCATGCCGGCCAACATAATCCATTTTCTTCCTACCTTATCGCTCCATGCGCCGAACACCACAAAAAGGGGCGTGGCAAAAAGGATGGCCCAGATGAGGATGGTGCGGGATTGTTCAAAATCTACCTTGCAAACGGTTTCTATAAAACTTTGTGCATAAAATTGACCGGTGTACCAAATTACACCCTGCCCCATGGTAGCGCCAAATAATGCCAATAAAACCATTTTTAAGTTGGTCTTGTGCCCAAAACTTTCTTTTAAAGGGTTTACCGATGTTTTTCCTTCCGATTTGAGCTTGCTGAACAACGGCGATTCATTCATCTTTAACCGGATATAAATAGATACGCCCACCAACACAATAGACACCAGGAAGGGTATTCGCCAGCCCCATGCATTAAATTTTTGGATAGATACATTCACATCACTGTCTAACCCATGCCTTACCAGCAATATCACCCCCAAAGAAAAAAAGAGCCCGAGCGTGGCTGTAGTTTGTATCCAGGAGGTATAAAACCCTCGTTTACCGGGTGGCGCATGTTCGGCAACGTAAGTAGCTGCACCACCGTATTCGCCTCCAAGGGCCAGGCCCTGCAGCAAACGGAGTAACAACACAATCACCGGTGCAGCAAAACCGATGCTGTTGTAAGAGGGAACCAGGCCTATAGCAAAGGTGGAGCCCCCCATAATGATAAGCGTGAGTAGAAAAGTATATTTACGCCCTACAAGATCACCTAAACGACCAAAGACCAGCGCGCCAAAAGGTCTCACAATAAAGCCTGCTGCGAAAGTGGCCAGGGTCGATAGCAATGCCGCGGTAGGGTTGGTTTGGGGGAAAAACTGCGTTGCAATTACCGTAGCCAGACTACCAAAAATGTAAAAGTCGTACCATTCAATTAATGTGCCTACCGATGAAGCCCCGATCACCTTCCAGATCCCTTTTGTAGATGTTGACATGATTATGAAAGCGAATTAGGGGTTCAATATACTAAACCTTCATGGGCAGGCAAAACGAAAATACCGGCATAAAAAATATTCGTGCTGGTATTAATTGGCAAGATTCATTTCTATTCAATCGAATCTGATTAATTTAGCCCTCCAAATACGAATTAAAATTGCATTGCTATATGTCTTATCCTTATCAATTAAAAAGTATCGAAGCATACAGGGAAGCTTACAAAAAAAGTGTAGAAGACCCGGAGGGATTTTGGGGCAATATTGCAGAAAATTTTCAGTGGCGAAAGAAGTGGGACAAGGTATTGACCTGGAATTTTAAAGAGCCCCGGGTAGAATGGTTTGCAGGAGGTAAATTAAACATCACGGAAAACTGTTTGGACCGGCATCTTGAAAAACTGGGCAGTAAACCTGCGATCATTTGGGAGTCGAATAATCCTGAGGATAAACCAAGGATCGTTACCTACGAACGACTGCATAAAAGAGTTTGCCAGTTTGCGCAGGTGCTTTTGAATAACGGTGTAAAAAAAGGAGACCGGGTTTGTATTTATATGGGCATGATACCGGAGCTCGCTTATGCGGTGCTGGGCTGTGCCAGGATCGGCGCTATACATAGCGTAATATTCGGCGGATTTTCGGCCCGCAGTATTGCCGACAGGCTGGAAGATGCAAAAGCTGCATTTATCGTTACCTGTGATGGCGCTTACAGGGGCGGGAAAGATATTCCGCTGAAAAGTGTGATCGACGATGCCCTTATTGGAAATGATTTTGTAAAAAAGGTAATTGTATATACGCGCACAAGGGTTCCCGTTAGTATGATAAAGGGACGGGATGTATGGTGGGCGGATGAGATGCTTAAGGTAACCGATACTTTACCGGTGGAAGAATTTGGTGTGGCCGAAGAAATGGATGCGGAAGATCCGCTGTTTATTTTATATACCTCCGGCAGTACCGGAAAGCCCAAAGGCGTGGTGCATACGATTGGCGGCTATATGGTGTGGACCAATTATACTTTTGTAAATACATTTCAGTATGAGCCCGGGCAGGTTCATTTTTGTACGGCGGATATCGGCTGGATAACCGGGCACAGTTATATTCTTTATGGTCCATTGAGCGCCGGAGCTACCAGCGTTATGTTTGAGGGCATCCCCACGTGGCCCGATGCAGGAAGGTTCTGGGAAATAGTTGATAAGTACAAAGTGAATGTGTTGTACACGGCTCCAACTGCCGTTCGAAGCCTGATGAGTTATGGTACTGAGCCATTAAAAAATAAAGACCTGTCTTCCTTAACTGTATTGGGTACCGTTGGCGAGCCCATCAATGAAGAAGCATGGCATTGGTACGATGAGCAAATTGGTAAAAAGCAATGCCCTGTTGTGGATACCTGGTGGCAAACGGAAACAGGAGGCATATTAATTACTAATCTGGCAGGGGTAACACCATCGAGGCCATCATGGGCTACTTTGCCAATGCCGGGCGTTCAACCGCTCCTGGTAGATGATCATGGAAAAGAGATTACGGAGAAAAATGAAGAAGGCTTTTATAAAGGTAATTTATGCATGAAAGCCCCCTGGCCGGGAATTTTACGAACCACCTATGGCGATCATGAACGGTGCCGTACCAATTATTTCGCTACCTACGAGAATCTGTATTTTACCGGTGATGGCGCATTAAAAGATGATGACGGATTTTATCGCATTACGGGAAGAGTTGACGATGTATTAAATGTAAGCGGGCATCGTATTGGTACGGCTGAAGTAGAAAACGCCATTAATATGCACGCCAGCGTTGTGGAAAGTGCGGTGGTTGGCTATCCACACGAAATAAAAGGCCAGGGTATTTACGCCTATGTAATTGTAACCGGCTTTCACGATGCGGAAGAACTTACCCGGCAGGACATTATTCAAACCGTTTCCCGCATTATTGGTCCGATAGCCAAACCTGATAAGATACAATTTGTAAACGGACTGCCTAAAACGCGCAGCGGAAAAATTATGCGGCGCATTTTAAGAAAAATGGCTGAAGGAGAAATGGATAAATTAGGCGATACTTCCGCCCTGCTTGATCCCGGGGTAGTAGACGAGATAAAAAAAGGGAAGCTGTAATAGTGTAAGCATC
>CAYMKT010000122.1:0-12117 GCA_964391065.1 uncultured Terrimonas sp.
ATAAACTTTATTTAAACTTATGCATTGTGAATGAGCCTGTCAAGCTTAAAGGTAAAAGGCAAAAGGAGAAAGGGGAGAAATGTATTTGCTGAAAATGTGCAATGTTTCACAGAACAAATCACTGGTTGTTTACCGGCATCACCGGGTTGGCAGGCTTTGTATTATTCAATTGATAATAAGGCAGCATGGGGTAATTGCTTCTTTGCACGCTGATGCTTCCGGAGATCGAAAATGTTTTGTCGTCGTTTACATACTGGAGACCTACCGAAGCGCTTGAGTATAAACTCAAACTATTTGTATTGTAGAACCCGCCATGGGGGTTGGCTTTATTAAAACCGGTGGTTGTAAAAGAGCGGTTGAAATGCACATAGGCAGGCGCTACAGACACATTGGCAAAAGCATACAGGTTATTATTCAACCTGCGGTTTAGCTGCAAACCAATGGGAGCAGCTATGATGCTGGCGCTGCCGCCATTAAAAAAAGAATAGCTTGCGGAGATGCCGCTAAACCTGTTGAATGACCATTTCTTTACCGAGAAACTGTCCTGCAGGCGTGTATTATTTGCAAAAGAATTGTGCTGCGCATAGTCGGCAAAACCGCCGGGCAAAGCGATTTGAGCTTTTAGTGGTGAAAAGGAAAATAGTATTGCTATGAGAATAAGTACGCGCATCCAACGGTATTAGATAGTAAAAATAAGGATTTTTGATGTACCGGAAACGGGAGTTGCAAAACTTAACAAAACCACATTGGTTAACATATGTTAACGCCGCACTCCGTTCTATTTACCGTGCTCTTCCAGTTCCAGCAACTTTTCAAAGGTTTGCTCATATTCCTTATTGGCAACAGCCAGCGCCTCGGCGTTTCTTTTATAATTCGTTTCCGTGGCAAGAAATTTGTTTTTGTCGGAGTAAATCTCAGGAGCAATTAATTCGGCCTCAAGCACCGTTTTTTGCTGTGTAAGAATAGCAATCTTTTCCTCAAGGAGCTGCAGATTTTTTTGTTGCTTTTGCAGTTCCCGTTTTACATCTTTATTTATAGGCGTGTTCGCAATATTGTGGGCCGGCGCTTCACTTTTTTTATCAGCAGATTTTTTTTCGCCGGAGACGGGTTTCTTTTTCTCCGGTTTAGTTACCGAAGTAGCAGTATTTTTTGATGCTTCCGCCTTTTTTCTTTCCTTCCATTCCATCCACTCTTCATAGCCACCGGCAAAATCTTTAATCTCGTAGTTATCGATCTCCCATATGCGGTTGGCCGACTTTGAAATAAAGTGCCTGTCGTGGCTTACCATGATCAAGCTTCCCTGGTAACGGTTGAGCGCTTCAATAAGCAAATCAATGGAAAGCAGGTCCAGGTGGTTGGTAGGTTCATCCAATATTAAAAAATTGGCTTTACTCACCATGGTTTTCGCCAATGCTACTCTGGCTTTTTCACCTCCGCTCAGCACTTTAATTTTTTTCTCTACCTCATCGCCGCTAAATAAGAAACAGCCCAGCAGGGTTCTCAATTCCTGTTCTGTTTTCTGGCTGCCGCAGGTTTTCATTTCATCCAGTATGGTGTGCTGCACGTTCAACGCTTCCAACTGGTGCTGCGCATAAAAGCTTTCTTCTACATTATGCCCCCATATTCTTTCGCCTGTAAACGACTCCGTTCCTGCTACAATTCTCAACAGGGTAGACTTTCCCTTACCGTTGGCGCCAATCAATGCAATTTTATCGCCCCGGTTTATTTCGGCAGCAGTATTTTCAACAATCTTTATGTCGCCAAAACTTTTACTGATATGTTTCAACGTACATATTATTTTCCCGGGCACCTTATCTAACTGAAAATTGATCTTTATCTCGGGGCGGTCAATCGACACATCCTCTACCCGCTCTAATTTATCCAGGCGCTTCATCGCACTTTGAGCGGCAGCGGCCTTTGTGGCCTTTGCCCTGAACCTTTCTATAAACCGTTCCTGCTGGCGGATGTACTCCTGCTGGTTCTCAAAAGAACGCTGCTGCAATTCGAGCCGCATTGCTTTTTCAACTTCGTAAAAATCAAAGTTACCGTTATAAAAATGCAGTTGCTGCTGGTACAGCTCAACGATTTTGGTAACCATTCGGTTTAAAAAATATTTATCGTGGCTAACAATTACCACGGCGCCCTTGTAATGCAGGAGGTATTTTTCAAGCCATTCAATGGAGGGAAGATCGAGGTGGTTGGTGGGCTCATCGAGCAACAGCAAATCTGGTTGCTGTAATATCATTTTAGCCAGCAATACCCGCATGCGCCAGCCACCGCTAAATTCTTTATACGGCCGCTGCAGGTCGTTATTGGCAAAACCCAGCCCCTGTAGTACCTCTTCCGTTTGATGATGAATATTATAGCCGCCCAGCATTTCCAGTTCGTGCAGCTTATCCGAATAATCGTGCAGTAAGGCTTCGTCCTCATGTTCCTTTTCGAGCCGGTTGCCCAATATTTCAATTTCTTTTTCTAACGCTAATATCTTTTCAAAAGCGCTCAGCGCTACCTGGATGATGGATTCATTGGTATCAAAGCTAAGTAGGTCCTGGTGCAGGTAGCCAATAGTGTTACCACGGCCTCTTTCAACCGTTCCGGAAGAGGGCAGCATTTCGCCGACCAATACTTTTAACAAGGTTGACTTTCCCGTACCATTGTAGCCTATCAATCCAATGCGCTCATTGGGTTGTATATGCCAGGTGGCATCCCTTACAATGGTTCTTGCACCAAATTCAAAAGTTACATCCTGCAATCCCGCCAGCATATTTTCAAATAACTTTATTGCTTTACTTTATAGAATCCTGTGCTGTTACAGGGCTGTCTGTTTTTATTATGGCAGGCATTTCGGGACCGGCAGCAGGCGGTTTGTATTTCCCTTCAACAAAGGTCAAATAATTCTGCACCCGTAATGTTTGATCAATTTCACTGTATAAGCTGCGTTGTTTTACACTTAAACCATCAGGGTCCTGCATATGCTGCATCATTTCCTGTTGCGACATATTTCCGAGCGCCGCGTAATATTTTAACTGCTGATCAATGTCTTTCTTCAGGTCTTTTAATACCCTGTCGCCCAGTTCCTGGTAGTCGGACTGGTAGGCTGCTTCCATCAGGGAAATGCCCACAATATTGTGCTGGTTACCGCGGCTTACCATTCCGTAAGGCATATTTTGCACATTCAACCCGTTATCGCATTTCTCCAGCATTTTTTTTGCTTCTTCTTTCCTGCCATCAGCAGCCATGCTCTCGGCTGCGCTGGCATATGCCTGGCGTATGGTTAACAAATGCCGGCGGTTTTCTTCATCAAAATACACTCCGGGTATGTTTGCATTTCCAAAAGCAAACTTGTTCATCATGTTATCGTACGCCACATCGTTGTTCACATTGTTGTTACCTTCTTTGGGCTGCACGGGCACCAGGCGGTAGCTTAATCCATCTGCGCGCAGGTATTGGGCGAATCCCAATTCATTAAAAGGAGAAGTGAAATAAATAGGGCGCTTCCATTTGTTGGCCGCAATAACATTCAGCACGGCCAAATCATTCTTCATCAGTGCGTTTTTGTTCTCGGGTAAATCAAACCGCAATTCATCCAATACTGTATCATTGGCATTTACCGTTCCGTTACTGCGCACTAAAGCGCTATCTACGGGCACACTGAATTTCCGTACCGGGAAGGTATTGAAAGTATTATCCGCACCATAGGTGATCATATTGGCGGGATCATCACTCCCAATCAGTTTGGTTAAAACATCTTCAAGATATACGTACTGGTTCTGGGGAATTTTAGGATTGGCCTCAAAATATACCACGTTACGTTTATCTCCTTCTGTTTTCTCGGGACCCCATAACACGTCTATCGGATCGCTGTCGTTTACTTTATAATGCATCTGGTTGATGTACCAGTCGATACCCAACAGGCTATAATTAATTACCCTGATGTCGCGGCGTATTCCCTCCACTTCCTGCGCATACCATAAGGGGTAGGTATCATTATCCCCAAATGTGAAAAGTATGGCGTTAGGCGCGCAGCTTTCGAGGTAATTTTTTGCCAGGTCGCGGGCTATTACTTTGTTGCTGCGGTCGTGATCGTCCCATTCCTGGAAACCCATAATAACGGGAACGGCCAAGGTACAAACCGCCGCTGCGGCATAGCCGGCCAATTTAGCGTTCATTACTTTTTCGAACCATTGTTTCACTTTCATTACGCCAATACCAATCCATATGGCAAAGGCATAGTAGGATCCGGCAAAAGCGTAATCCCGCTCACGCGGCTGCGGACCGGCAGCATTTAAATAAAACACAATAGCAAAGCCTGTAAAGAAAAACAGTAAAAAGCTTACCAGGAAATCTTCGCGGTGATGACGGTAATGAAAGAACATACCTATCAATCCCAATATAAGCGGAAGGGCAAATAGGGTGTTATGAGCTTTATTATTTTTAATGCTGTCGGGAATTTTAGACTGATCGCCTAAAAACAGGTTGTCAATGAATGAAATGCCTGTTAACGTATTACCGTCCCGTACATTTCCTGTACCCTGTAAATCATTCTGCTTGCCTACGAAATTCCAGCCAAAATAACGCAGGTACATCCAGCCAATCTGGTAACCGAAAGCCCAACGGATATTATCAATGTAGGTGGGCTTCTCATCTTTGTCGAGCCCCAGCCAACTCCGGTAATAATTAGCATGACCCTGGTCGTTGCTGGCGTCCCAAATGCGCGGCAGGAACATCATATCGTCTGGCTGGTATTCGTATTCAAAATTCTTACCGATGTTAATGTATTTGTTTTGTCCCTTTTGCCAGCGATATCCTTTTTCCTTCACCAGGGGAGTGCCATCTGGGTTTCTTTTGATATCGGCTGCAAAGGTTTGTCCGTAAATCAGGGGAAAATCGCCGTACTGCTCACGTCCGAGATAACCAACAAGACTCATGGGGTTATCTACATTATACATGTCTACCGTAGGGTTAGCGGCAGAACGGATCATTGTGGTGAGATACGTGGAATAGCCAATAAGCATAAAGGAAAAACACCATAATCCCAGCTTCAGGAAATGAAGTATCCTGTTTTTATTGTGATAGGCTCCATACACCGCTAAAGCTGTGCCGCCAACAAAAAGAATGAAGGTGAAAAAAGAAGTGATAAAAGGGAAAGAGAACAGGAATATGAATACCGATAGCCATATGGCAAACCCGGTAAAATTATTAATGAGTTTATCGCCCCTGCGGATACCTATAAATATAACAATGGCCAGCAATACAAAATAGGCGGTGAATCCTGAGAAAAACGGCATGCCCAGTCCATTTACAAACCAGCGGTCAAAAATCCCCGATCCTGTAATGGTATATTGAATCACAAACTTTTGTACAAAGCCCGTCAATATACAGCCCACCATAAATGCCCAAAAAATACCCCACCTGGTAGTTTTATACCGGCGGAAATAATACAGCATCACAATAGCAGGTATAGTAAGCAGGTTCAGCAGGTGAATGCCTATCGATAAGCCAATAACAAAAAAGAGCAGTACGATCCACCTGTCGGCTCCGGGTTCATCGGCACTGTGTTCCCATTTTAAGATCATCCAAAACACAAGCGCTGTTAAAAAAGAGGAAGACGCGTATACTTCACCCTCAACAGCGCTATACCACATAGAATCGCTGAAAGTAAAGGCCATGGCGCCTATTACTCCGGCAGCCATAATGGTAAAAATATGTTCGCCCGTTAATTGGGCATGTGCTTTCTGATATATTTTACGGGTAAAATGCGTAATCGTCCAGAACAGGAACAAAATGGTAAACCCGCTGGCCAAAGCGCTCATGATGTTTACAGCTTTTGCGGCGGTTAAAGGGTTATCACCAAACAGTACAATAAAAACGCGGCCCATCACCACGAATAAGGGAGCTCCCGGCGGGTGAGGTATCTGCATTTTAAAGCAACTGCTTACAAATTCGCCACAATCCCATAGGCTTCCTCCGGCTTCTGCAGTTAGTATATAAACGGTGCAGGCAATAATGCAAACGATCCATCCGGTAAGGTTATTGATCTTGTTGAAGTTCATATTAGTACAGTCTTTTATAAGATTGGCAAACCTACAGGAATTTTGATAAGCTACAAAACTAAGGGTTCGTTAATTCGGGGCTCAAGTGGCTGCATCTGAAATCGTGTATTATTTCCAGGCACCTTATTACTCACGCCTGAAGAAAAAGTATCCGGCAGTATAGAAACTCATCCATCCCAATGATGCTGCTGGTGCGATCTTGCAACGCATCTTAAACAAAAGAGATATCACTATCTTATTATATAAAAAAATCCATTCCTTTGTATGTGTTTGGCGTTCTCATACAAGAACGCCGGAGCGCACCAAAAGCAGTATATAGTATTGCTTGTGGTTGTTGAAGCAATATCCAATTCCAATTTCAAATTTTGATCTTCACCTAAACCGCCTGTAAAACGGTAAACAGCAATAGCCAATACTTCTTTAACAACTGCATTATTCATTATATAAATTTTTTTTATAATGCAAAAAATAAACGAGCATGTATTCTTGTTTGAAAATGTACTAAGCAGCGAACAGATAGGCTTCTTCAGCAAGCATGGATTTTTACAATTCAGGAATTTTATTGACAGGTTTACCATAGCTGCTTTTTTAGCCGAAATCAAACAGGTTGAAAACACCCTTTTGTCGACCGATACCTCAAAAATAAATGGCACACCTTTAAAATTTGGCACCGATACAAACGGGCATCGGTTTATACAGCGCATCGCTTTTACATCTCAGTATAGTGAAAAATTAAGTCATTTTTTGAAGGATCCCCGCCTGGCGGCATTGATTGCCTTACTGCACCCTTTTGAAGGAAGAATTGGGGAAGACGAAAAAGACGGGCTTGTGCTCAACCATTATATTAATTCGCCCGACAGTCAATTCAAACAATTGGGATGGCATACCGACAGTCCAAGGGATATTTTTTTAGGCTCCCGTATTATGCCTATGCTCAATGTAGGTTTGCACCTGGATGATTATCCTTTTGAAAAAGGGGGCTTACGTGTATTATCCGGCACCCATCATCAAAGCCTTTTTCAATTATTATTCAGAAAAAAATATTTTGTAGACAATGATCCCGATCCAAACGAACTGGGTTTTGATATTGAAGCCGGCGACCTCACCATACACGATGGACGTTTGTGGCACCGGGTTCAACGATCGCCATTTTATGGTGAAGAAAGCCGCCGGAGAGTAATGTACATCCCCATTGTTACAGGCGCTTATGCACCCAAGCATGCAGGTAGTCCAACTCCGTTTTACCATAAGCTGGCGTTGACCAAACTTGAAAAATACCGGGAAGCCCTGCGGTGGCGGTCATAAAATTCAAACGATTGCCTGATAACGAACAAACAGACTATTCAACCAGACAGAACAGACAACCAATAAATTTTAATGTATGCAATATGCCCTCGTTACCGGTGCAGCTAAAGGCATTGGCAAATCAATAGCCATAGAATTAGCTGCCAGAAAATACGGATTACTCCTGATTGACATGGATAAAGAACAACTGGAACTAACAGCCCAAAAAATCAGGGGCGATTACAACATACCAGTAGAGACGCTTGGCGTTGATTTGTCGAACCAGGAAAGCCCTCAACAAATATTTTCATGGACCGGTCCCTGGCACAACCAATTGCAGGTATTGGTAAACAACGCAGCGTTCGGATTGAATGGGGCGTTTGAAAAATTGTCGTTAGCAGAGCAACTCGATATTGTAAATGTAAATATCAAGTCCGTTGTGGCGCTATGCCATCTTTTCATCCCCGTTTTAAAGCATCAAAATAAAGGGTATATCCTGAATATAGGCAGCAATGCCGGATATCAGCCTGTGCCTTATCTTACCATGTATGCAGCTTCAAAAGCCTTTATTATTTCGTTTACAAGAGGTTTGCGCTATGAACTACGCCGGAGTAATGTTCATGTAAGTTGCGTTAGCCCCGGTAGTACAGATACCCATTTTGTTGACAGGGCAGGTATGGGAGCATCCATACGCAAAACCGCAACGCGGTATAATATGACGCCGGAGGCTGTAGCGAAAATTGCAGTGGATTCTGTTTTCAAAAGAAAAGCCGAGGCCATTACGGGAGCCAGCACTAAGTTGGGTATCGCACTGTCGTGGTTAGCCCCGAAATCATGGGCGGAAAAATTTGGCGCCGACATTTTCGGTGCTTCGGAGAAAGAAAAAACGAGCGATAAAAGTTGAAACAGGGCCTTCCCGCAGATGCACTTCTAAAAAATGCATCATTGTTTCATTTTTTATGTAGCTTTGCACTTTATTATTCTTCTTTGGGCAAGTGGATTAAATCATATCAGTATTGTGTTGCATTGTTGATGCTCCTGAGCTTTACAGCCACACAACTACCTTTTGAGCTTTTTCATAACCATGCTGCCAATACTCCATCTTGCGCAGAAAACAAAAGCGGAGAAGGCATTTGCCAGCACAAATCGCATCTCGGAACGAAAAAAGGCGATTGCTGGGCCTGCAGTATTCATATTGAAAAAGTCTTCGTCTTTACATCACCCGTTCCTCAGCAAATCAATCATACCAGGTTTGGTTTTTTACAAATCTCTTGCACAGCAATACAGCCCAATACGCCGGCAGTCGTTGCCCTTCGGGGTCCCCCTCAAATGGTACTTTAAATACCATCTCATTGCCATGCTTTTTTCATCTATGGCTAAGTGATCCAATCCGGGTACAACAGCGTTTCAACACTGCAATTTGCAAATGAGCGCATTTGTATTTATAGCTGATGAAAAGAGATTCCTTCACATTTCAAACCTTCATTTTGAAAAATCATCATATTCATTGTTTTATTACATCATTTGCATGTTTAATGGTATGCATACCCTGTACACGGGCTCAAAACAATTGGGTGGATCCGGTCCTCTATTCCCGTAACGAAGCAGCAAATGTTTCTATTTCCGGCAAAGTAACTGATGCCAGCACCGGCGAAGCAATTGCAGGAGTGAGTATATATTTTGCAGATGCCAAAACGGGAGCTATCACCAACGAAAGCGGCTTTTACAGCATTAAGAATATTGCGGCGGGAACCTATCTCATTGAAGTTTCCTCTATTGGCTATGCGAGTATTACAGACCATATAACGCTTGCGGGCGACATCCAGAAAAATTTTGCCCTCTCACCATCTATTCTCGAAAATGAAGGCGTAACGGTAACCGGTGTTTCGACCGCCACAAAAATTAAGAGAACGCCAACGCCGGTAACCGTTGTAAGCAGAAAAGAGCTCAGCGAAGTGGCTGCCACCAACCTCATTGATGCACTGAGTAAAAACCCGGGCGTAGCACAGGTATCAACGGGGCCTTCCATTTCAAAACCGGTTATCAGGGGATTGGGATACAACCGGGTAGTAGTTTTGAACGATGGCATACGCCAGGAAGGACAGCAATGGGGTGATGAGCACGGTATTGAAATAGATGAATACAGCGTAAATAAAGTGGAGATATTGAAAGGTCCTGCTTCCATTATATACGGGAGCGATGCCATGGCGGGAGTTATTAACATACTAACCAATACGCCTGCCCCGGAAGGAACTTTAAAAGGAAATGTTATTGCCAACTACCAAACCAATAATAAGCTTAGCGGCTTTGGCGCCAATATATCCGGCAATAAAAATGGGCTAAACTGGAATGCTTATGGATCGTTTAAAGGAGCGCAGGATTATAAAAACAAATATGATGGGTATGTATTCAACTCAAAATACAATGAAAAAAACCTGGGAGGTTATATCGGGTACAACGGAAGCTGGGGATACAGCCATATTATAGTAAGCAGTTTTAACCAGGAGCCCGGACTTATAGAGGGAGATCGGGATGAACTAACGGGGGAGTTTACACGCGAAATCAACAACAACGGCGCCGTGGAAACAAAAACAGTAGAGGGCAGCGATTTTTCGGGTATACACCCCGATCTTCCGCGGCAACATGTTCAACACTTTAAAGTAGCGGCCGATAACAGGTTTAATGTGGGTGACGGGAAAATTTCCTTACACATCGGGTTTCAAAACAACAAAAGAAAGGAATATGCCGATGTATTGAACGCCAACACACCCAACCTGTATTTTAACCTCAACACCTTTACCTATACAGCACAATACCATTTGCCTTATAGCGGAAACTGGAAAACCGTTGTGGGGCTTAACGGTATGCTGCAAAGCAATCAAAATAAGGCTGAGGAAGTGTTAATACCGGAGTACCATTTGTTTGATGCAGGGGTTTTTGTATATACCCAAAAGAACTACGACCGGTTTACTATTAGCGGCGGGCTAAGATTTGATAGCAGAACTGTTGATTCAAAAAAGACGCTGGAGGACAATGAAATAAAATTCGAAGCTTTTACCGAATCGTTCAGGAATATTTCAGGAAGCGCCGGTATCAGCTACGAAGCCGGAAAGACAACCACTTTAAAATTCAATATTGCAAGGGGATTCAGGGCGCCGGGCATTGCAGAACTTGCCTCCAACGGAACACACGAAGGTACCAACCGGTATGAATACGGTAATCAAAATTTACAATCCGAAACAAGCCTGCAATCGGACCTTGGCGTAGAAGTGAATACCGAACATCTTTCTTTGAATGCCACAGGGTTTATCAACGGAATTGATCACTTTATTTTTTACCGCAAGCTTTCCGGTGTTAACGGTGGCGACTCATTGGTGAATGTGGATGGCGAGGATATAACAGCTTTTACATTTGACCAGGCAAAAGCTTTGCTGTACGGCGCGGAGATGAGTTTGGACATACACCCTCATCCATTAGACTGGCTGCATTTTGAAAACATATTCTCTTATGTGAGGGGCAGGTTTGATGAGCCTATAGAAGGCGTAAACAATATTCCCTTTATACCTGCCGCGCGGCTGATTACCCAATTAAAAGGAGAATTTCTAAAGAAGGGAAAAAAGGTCAGCAATCTTTCCATTACGGCAGAGTTGGATAATACCTTCAGCCAGAACAAGGCTTTTACCGCTTATAATACCGAAACCATTACTAAAGGTTATTCTTTATTAAATGCTTTTGTTGGAGCAGATATCAGGAATCACAAAAAAACGCTTTTTTCGCTTTATGTAACCGGTAATAACCTCACCGATATGGCTTACCAAAGCCACTTGAGCAGGTTAAAATATACCGATATAAATAATGTTACCGGCCGGATGGGCGTATTTAATATGGGCAGAAATTTCAGCATTAAAATCAACGTGCCATTGTCCTTTTAAAAATTATTGTGCTGTTTTTTATGCATGGCAACAGAAACCTACCGTGCATAAAACGCAACGTAACGGGGAAATAAGAATCTGTTATCTTTATTGTATACATCCTGATACAGAATGAAAAGTATTTCAATTGAGTCCTTTAAACGAACGGACGACAATGACAGTTTATTTTCGATTCTTATTCCCTCTTGGAACAATCTGGATTATTTGAAATTATGCGTGGAGAGTATTCAAAAAAATTCAACCTACCCGCACCAGGTTATCGTACATATTAATGAAGGAAACGACGGTAGCTTAGCATGGATTCAACAACAAACGGGGTTAGATTATACTTATAGCAAAGAAAATGTAGGC
Organism: uncultured Terrimonas sp.; assembly: GCA_964391065.1. GTDB lineage: Bacteria > Bacteroidota > Bacteroidia > Chitinophagales > Chitinophagaceae > Agriterribacter. The sequence goes on from CAYMKT010000122.1 coordinate 11,621, forward strand.
GTGTGCTATGCGCTGAATGCCTGCAGCCAACTGGCGCGCACCAACTATATTCTATTCATGAACGACGACATGTATGCGTGCCCGGGCTGGGATGCGGCGCTTTGGAAAGAAATAGAAGCCATTGGACACTCCAACTTTTTTTTATCAGCAACCGCCATTGAACCCCAATCGCAAAACAATTGTGCCATCTCAAAAAACTACGGCGCCAGCATCGGTAATTTCAATGAAAAGTCCTTGCTTGATGAATATGCGCAGTTACCAATGAACGACTGGATGGGGGCTACCTGGCCGCCCAATGTGGTGCATAAAACCATATGGAATTTAGCGGGCGGGTATAGTATTGAATTTTCGCCCGGCATGTATTCCGACCCCGATTTTTCGATGAAGCTCTGGCAAATGGGCATCCGCTTTTTTAAAGGGGTTGCCGCCAGCCGGGTATATCATTTTGGTTCCGTGTCGGTAAAAAAGGTGAAAAAAAATAAAGGGTATTACCAGTT
>CAYMKT010000123.1:0-11869 GCA_964391065.1 uncultured Terrimonas sp.
CACGCGCAATCAAAAACCAATGAAAAGAAGCTTGATTTTTCCAGCGATGAAAAACCAGAAAAAGATGTTGCACGCAGCATGATGCGGATGACCACCAAACTGAATAAAAAATACTTTGACTATAATAAAGGTGGCGGCGGCGAAAATGCCTTAGCTGTTAGCTGCATCACCTGCCACAACGGTAAAGCCCACCCAGAAAGCAAAATCGTTATTCCGGAGAATAATCACTGATACAAATATTGAAAACTGCCGATTGCACAGGGACCAGGGATTTTGGTCCTTTTTTTATTGTGTTATTTTGAATATCATTTCTTTCATCAATGACGCATCCGCAGTTCCTGCATCATGCACTCCAACGCTTCTTAGATTATACTGGTGCAGCAACAGTAAAGCCTGCTCAATACCATCGTAGCCGTAATTTTTCGCCGCAAGCAGGTAATCTTTAATGAAAAATGCGTTAACGCCAATAGCCAGGGCAGCAGATTTCTCGTCCTGCGACTGCAGCCCGAACAACATGTACACCTTACTAAAGAAATTGTACAGTGCCGGCAGCACCAATTGTATAGGGGCAGCCTTGGGATTTGAGCCAAAATATTGAATGATGCGAACGGCTTTAGCCGCATCTTTTTGCTGCAATGCATTCTGCAACTCAAAAACATTATACTCTTTACTTACCCCTACGTATTGTTCAATATCTTCTTCCGATATGGCTTTTCGGCTGCCAAGATTTACCAGCAACTTATCAATTTCATTGTTAATCCGGCTTATGTCGTTGCCAATATGCTCTACCAATAGCATAACCGCTTTTCGGGAAATTGTATATCCCTTTGCCTGCACCTGGTTGTTAGCCCATTCCGGTAATTGATTTTCGTACATTTTTTTTGTGCTGACTACAACCGCATGTTGCTTTAACAATTTTGCCATCTTGCTACGCCCATCGATCTTCTTTTCTTTATGCGCTACCACGAGTATAGTAGACTGCAATGGGTTTTCAATGTACCCCTCCAGCTTGTCAATATCACGCATTTGCTGCGCTTCCTTCAGTATCACCACCTGCTTGCCGGAAAACATGGGATACCGGCGGCATGCATTGATTAATTCGGCCCAACCGGCATCCTTACCGTAGAATACAGACAGGTTAAATTCCGCTTCTGCATCAGCAAGAATATGGCGCTCGGCGTAATCCACCACCTGGTCGATATAAAAATTTTCTTCCCCTTCCAACCAGTATACAGGTTTATACTTGTGTTGCTTCCAGTCGCTAATAATTTTTTCAATACTCATTGTTCATCAGTTCAAAGTGCAGATGGGTAAGCGCGTGGTAAATGCACCAGATCAAAATTCTTTCTTTTAAAATCTTCATTCCACTATGGTGATATTGGCTTTATCAAGACCCGGAAGATGCTTGAACCGCAGTATAATATTGGCAACCGCTACCACGTCTTTCTGGCAATAGGTTACAATACGCGGAAGATCCTTTTCTTTATAATAGACGTCTTTAACCATGCTGCCATCAATATCATCTTTTGGACTATCGATACCCAGAACCGCGGAAAGCAATTTGAGTGATACATAGTTTTTATAATCTCCAAACTTCCACAATTCCATGGTATCAAGCAGGTTGGTTTCCCATGGTTTTTTTCCGCTCAACTGCAAATATTCGGGCAGCGGTATATTTAATATCAGCATTCGCCTGCAGAGATAAGGAATATCAAACTCTTTCAGATTATGACCCGCCATGAAAAAAATCCCTCTTTTCTCGCGGAACGTGTTTAACAATTCTACAAAAGCCAGCAGTAAGGAAGCCTCATCATCGCCACTGAAAGATTTGAGTTTAAAACACAGTTTTCCCGGTGATTCATGATAAAAAAAGCCCGTTGAAATGCATATTATTTTGCCGAATTCAGCGAGGATGCCGGCTTTTTGAAGGTAGGACTCCTCCGGCAAAATATTTTCTGGCATGGTTTTGGAAATCTTGTCCTGCCAGAGCACTTGCATATTTTCCGGTAATAATTGAAAATCAGGAACTCCAGGTACAGTTTCTATGTCAATTACCAGTACATTTGTTAAGTTTATCTGATGTATCATTTATATAAATTTGTTTAAAATAAAAAAAAATAAACACTATGAGCGCTTCAAACTATCCCTCAGCATCTAATCAGTCTCAACCACCTAAAAAAGACAACCGTGGCATAATATACGGCGTACTAATCGCTGCTTTATTAGGCACCTGGGGGTACATTATTTACGATAAAAGTAAAACCAAGGAAGTAATTCAACAAAAGGATGTTCAATTTGCATCACTGGATTCTGTACGGAACCAACTTTTAACTGATTATCAGGCTGCTGAAATCCGCCTCGATAAGATGACATCTGAAAACACAAAACTCGACAGCCTGGTTAGAACCCGTGACAAAGATGTTGCCGACATGCGCAGCAGGATTAAAACTTTGATCAACAAACAAAATGCGAGTGCCGCAGATTTGGCCGAAGCCCGTAAGTTAATTGGTCAACTGAACGGAAAGATTGAAGAATACGTACTGGAAATTGAAAGATTACAGGGTGAGAACAAGCAGTTAACTGCAGATAAGGAGCAGTTAACCGTTGAAAAACAGCAGTTAACAGACACTTTGAACACCAAAATAATTGAGAACACCGACCTGAGCAGTAAGGTGGATGTAGGTTCTACTTTAAATGCTTCAAACTTCCATCTCGCTGCCATCAATGAAAAGAAGAGTGGCAAAGAAACAGAAACTTCAAAAGCAAAAAAAGCAGACAAACTCAGGATTTCTTTTGATGTGGAAAACAGGTTAAGTGTTACCGGCACAAAAGATCTTTATGTAATTGTAACTAATCCTGAAGGCGTGGTCGTAAAAGAAGATGGATTGGGATCGGGCAGTGTTACTACCAGAAACGATGGCGACAAAGAATTTACGAATAAAGTATCTATCGATTACGAACAAGGCAAACGTAAAAGTGTAAGTTTTGACCTGAAACAAACCGATAAATACAAAGCCGGCACTTACCGCGTGGAAGTATATCAAAATGGCTTCAGCATCGGCGAAGGTGTGGTTACGCTTAAAAAAGGCGGACTATTTTAACAAATCACATTTATCAAATAATAAGAAAAAGCCGGAAGCATTTGCATTCCGGCTTTTTCTTTTAGAACAATGCGCGTATTGAAGCCCGCCCAATATGCACGGTATTTGAAGTACCCGCTTTCCTTCCTTCGTATTGAAAACTGAGCTCGAGATACGATGCTAATCTTTTTGTAAAATCAATCGTCCATAAAAAGTTCTTCCCCGGTAATAGTGCATCAAGCATGATATACGACACGCTTGTATTGGGAATATTGTTATTAGCGGGATCTGTATAGCTGATCTGGCTATAAGTAAACTTTGCGGTTACAGAACTGTTAGACAATACATTGTATTTTACTTCGCTCATTAACGAATGAATAATAGCAGTTTGCGCAGAGTCGGTGTTATTCTTATTCTCGTATTTGTAGCCCGTTAAGATTCGGAAGCTGGTACCACGTACGAACGAAATGCGTGGTTCTATCCCCTGAGATTCAATACTGTAATTGCGGTTATCAAAACTGGGCGTCACCAGCGTGTTTTGTCCTTTTTGAGCAGAGAGTTCCAGCAAAAAAGACCGGTTGATATTCCATCTTCCTTTAACGTTCCAGCCGTTAACGCTGCGGCTTTCATATCCATAGGTAAGAAATGCCTTGTTACTGGTGCGGATGTTATTGAGATCGAACCCCCAGGCACTGCTCTGCCGGTTAAATGAAAAGGAATTGCTAAGCACCTGGTTTAACAGGATCAAAGAAGTATCGGACAATGGAACAGCAAAGGGATTGAATTGAAGCTTGCCGGAGGTTTCTTTTTTGTACACCTGCAATGAACTCTGAAAATATAACCGGGTAAGAAATTTATTAAACCCATTCGCCTTTGCAACATCAATAAAAGAGCGGGGGTTAATGACTAAGCTATAATTAAACTGAAGGTAATTGGCCTTAATGAATTCATTAGTGGGAGTAAATATGCGTATATATTTCGCCTGGTCGCGAAACAAGGCTAATTCAAATTCATTTAACTCGGGAATGCCATTATTGTTATAATCGTTCCAGGTAAATTCACCCTGCCCCGGTGGAACTTCTACATAGGCAAAATCTCTTTTCTGCTCCTGTCCCGTGCCTATTTCGTACAGCAGGTTTCCGTTAATCAGCCCTTTAAATTCATTGACAAAATACTCTGTCCTGCTCAAAATCGTTTGTTCGGGTTGTTGCGAGGTTACTTTGCCGTCAATCACGCGAAGATTCCGGTAGGTAACATTAGCCCGTAACTGGTGTTTTTCATTTTTCATCAGCTCGGTATAGGCGTTTATGTTACTGCTTTTGTCGGACTGTACAAGCTTCGACTGATAAGGATATTTATCGCTCCTCGTAAAATACGTGACACCCCATTTATTGGGCTTATTGACAGGCGATTTCATATAAGCCTGCCATATTTCGTAAGCAAAGCTTCCGGCGTTTAGCGAGTCGAGTTGTTTGTACTGAACATAATTACGTTCGGAAACATATTGTCCGCCCACCCTGTAATTGCCCATTTTTGGAAAATCCCGCGCTACATCAATCACAGGTTTAACATAATAGCCTTTTTGGTGTTGCTGGTTAAAATTGGTAATGCTGAATTGGTTGTTAAAATGCCAGTTGTCGTAATCGGCTTTATGAACAAGGCTATTTTTAATGCCATTATAGGTATCATCTCTTCTGTAATTTTCAAATTGATATTGCAGCGAGTTTCCCTTATTGCTGTTAAGTTGTACACCCGCCTGGAAAAGATTCTCCGTAGCGGCAGGCACGTTGTTTAAGGGTAAACCCCATCCCCGGTAAAATTCTACACTTCTTAACCGCTCAATGGGTCTGAACCTGTTTTGCACCCACTCGTAACTTAACCGGCTTAGCAAATGGAGTTCGTCCGTATTTTTCTTTAACGGACGATTATCGTTGAGTACCAGTTTTGCAGCAAACCCCTGGTCGTCACTTTTATCCTTACCTGAAAAACCGTTATGATCATAGCTGCTCATCGCCATTTCAGTATTTACAGTGGTATGGCTGGAAATTACATAATCAGCGCCAACACTCAGCAATTGTTGCTTTTTGGGCGCTACCAATAATACCACCGGCTCATATTTTCCCTGCTTATTATTGTTAGAGTCGGGCGCTACCCATCTAAAAACTTTTCCATTGGCCGCGCTCTTTTCATCTTGTATGTAATTTCCCTGGCCCTGCCCGGTTTCAGTAAAGGACAAACTGTATAAAGCATCGGCCGGAGACATTGAATACACATATATTGAATCGTGCACGTTATTAAAAACGGTATCAATTTTTTTATACAATATTTTATTCACAGAAAAGGTATCCAGTACCTGCGATGGGTACCATGCCTTATGTACGCTATCGCCAATAAACGACAGGAATTGCTTTTGACGCGAATCAAGGGTTTGGTTAATGGGCGAATTTTTTGCATCCACATTTGAATAGGCGGCTACCCTTACCTTTAGCTTTTGTCCTATTGCCGCCTCGTCAAACACATACAACTGGGAATTGAGGTAATTCCTGTCGGCATATCCAAATTCAACCTGTATACGCTTGTCTTTCGTAATCATTCTTGCCGGCGTAAAAGTTATTTCAGCGGTATTATAATTTATTACATAATCCTGGTCTTCCCCCCTTTGCATCAATTCTCCATCAATATACACCCGCTCCGTACCTGCCAGCACAATAAAAAACAATTCCTGGTTGGGTCCCTGCAAACGATACGGGCCCTGGTTGCCCTCCACGCCATCAAAAATATTCCTGGTATACTTTCCCTTGGCGATGGCGCCATTCAATAATATATGATTGCTGATTCGGGGACTTATTGTATGCTCCTGCTCAAAAAGAGCGCCCTGTAGCCTTGAATAATAATTGAGAAAATAACTCTGTGTTTGCCGGATATCTATGTCTCCAATATCAAAATGCCATCCCTTTTTTTTGAATTGAATAAATACCCTATCAAATTCATTGAGATTTTGAGTATTGCCGTCTGGCTGAATGGGGATATTACTATCTGTTATGGCAGCGGCGATTTGAATGCTGTCGGCAAGATAGCCACTCATTTGAAGATTAAGGGTTGAGTTAAGCACCACATCCTGCTGATTACCGAACGAAAGCCCCCTTCCAAAACTGCCGTTATAGCTCACATTGCCAAAATCAAATATGGAATTTTGGAGTCCGGCGGCATCCTGTATAGTGGCGGGCGATGCCAGAAAATTGTGGCTGATGCTGTCGAATCGCATGCGCTGGTGCACGGTATTGAATTTTCCCGGAAAAACGCGGTACGAAAGAAATATGCTGTCGGTGGCGGGTTTCTTTTTCCAAATGAGTAGCGCATTAAACTGGTCGAGCTCGTAATCGGCGGTATCCGAACCCAAAATGTGAAACGAACCCGGAACAATACTTAAGGTATCTAAACGGAGTGTATCGGAAAGAACGGCTACTGTTTTTTTGCGAAGGTTGGACACCGCAGGATTTTGCTGGGCAAGCCCAAATTTTACACCCATTATACTCAACAATATCAATAGCAGCCGGTTTTTCAATCCATCCTTTTTTGTAACAATGCCTAAAGTTAGAAATTATTGTATATCAATGAAAAAAAGCCATTTTTGAGGTTCATACCCACAGCCCGGTAAGGGGTAGCCTACCGGGTTCATCAGTTCCTTTATGATGTAAACAGGTGTATGCACTTTATGTACCATTTTTGTTTGAAAAATACATCCACTTCAAATTGGACAATTATAGCCATCACCTTACCTTTGCGGCACATTTGGACCAACATACCTTAAAATTATTTAATATATGCCTATAACAGGTAAAGTAAAACAGATTATCGGAGCCGTAATAGACGTGCAATTTAACGGTCAGTTGCCTGAAATTTATCATGCGCTTGAGTTAAAACGCGAATCGGGCGAAAAGCTGGTACTCGAAGTGCAGCAGCATTTGGGTGAAGACAGCGTACGTACGATTGCTATGGACGGAACCGAAGGACTGGTGCGCGGAATGGAAGTTGTAGATACCGGTAAGCCAATCGCAATGCCTGTTGGTGAAGATATTAAGGGCCGCCTTTTTAACGTAACCGGCGATGCTATTGACGGGCTCCCGCAGGTGAGTAAAGAAAACGGACGCCCTATCCACGCCAAACCACCGGCTTTCGAAAATCTGAGCGTGGCTACGGAGGTATTGTTTACAGGTATTAAAGTAATTGACCTGATTGAACCCTATGCGAAAGGTGGTAAAATTGGTTTATTTGGAGGGGCTGGTGTTGGTAAAACAGTATTGATCCAGGAGCTCATCAATAATATTGCAAAAGGATACGGGGGTATTTCGGTATTTGCAGGCGTGGGCGAGCGCACACGTGAAGGTAATGACCTGTTGCGTGAAATGATTGAAGCCGGCATTATGAATTACGGCGACGACTTTAAACATAGCATGGAAAATGGTGGCTGGGATCTGAGCAAAGTAGATATGAAAGCCCTGAAGGATTCGAAAGCTACTTTCGTATTCGGACAGATGAATGAACCTCCCGGAGCACGTGCCCGTGTAGCATTAAGCGGACTTACCGTTGCCGAATACTACCGTGATGGTGATGGAAAAGGCCAGGGGCGCGACATTCTTTTCTTCGTAGATAATATCTTCCGTTTCACCCAGGCTGGTTCTGAAGTATCGGCTTTGCTGGGACGTATGCCGTCTGCGGCTGGTTATCAACCCACACTGGCTACCGAAATGGGTATTATGCAGGAGCGTATTACTTCTACCAAAAATGGTTCTATTACCTCCGTTCAGGCGGTATATGTACCTGCGGATGACCTTACCGACCCGGCGCCCGCTACCACATTCGCCCACCTTGATGCCACCACCGTATTAAGTCGTAAGATCGCGGATTTGGGTATTTATCCTGCTGTGGATCCCCTCGATTCTACTTCAAGGATATTATCTCCTCAAATTGTAGGCGATGCACATTATGATTGTGCCAACAAGGTGAAATTGATTTTACAGCGCTATAAGGAACTGCAGGATATCATTAATATCCTGGGTATGGACGAATTAAGCGAAGAGGATAAGAAAACGGTTTTCCGTGCGCGCAAAATACAGCGCTTCTTATCGCAGCCCTTCCACGTTGCCGAGCAGTTCACTGGTTTAAAAGGTGTATTTGTAAGTATAGAAGATACCATTCGTGGGTTTAACATGATTATGGACGGTGAAGTGGATGAATATCCTGAAGCCGCATTTAACCTGGTGGGAACCATAGAAGACGCCATGGAAAAAGGTAAAAAATTAATTGAGGCCGCTAAAGGTTAATCCTTAAATACAACTGATGGAATTAGAAATATTAACACCAGAGCGCAGGCTGTTCAGCGGAGAGGTTTATGGGGTGCAATTACCCGGTATAACCGGCTCATTTGAAATACTCGACAAGCATGCACCCCTGGTAAGTGCGTTGGGTAGCGGTAAAATAAAAGTATTGAAAGATAAAGCAGGGGCGTTCACTGCCTATACCATTAATGGCGGCTTTGCCGAAGTGCTCAACAATAAAGTGGCAGTACTTGTAGAAGGAGCCGTTGAAGTTTAGCGAATATCTTCAGGGATAACATCATTCCTATCCGGCAAGCGGGCTTCGTTTGCCGGATTTTTTTGGCCCTGAAGAGGTAGGTTCCTGTCGTTATCTAATCTCTGACTATATTCATTAACTCATTCACTTTTACAATGAAACTGCATCATTATACTACCCAACTGCAATGGACCGGAAACAAAGGAGAGGGAACAAAAAACTACAGCGCCTACGACCGCGATCATGTGATCGCTGTACAAAACAAGCCCGCTCTCAATGCGTCTTCCGACCCGCAATTCAGGGGCGATCCTGCAAAGTATAACCCCGAAGAGTTACTGGTTGCCGCTTTATCTTCCTGTCATATGCTCTGGTTCCTGCATATTTGTGCCAACGCGGGTGTAATCGTAACCGCTTATGAAGATAACGCCACCGGGAAAATGCAGGAAGACGCGGATGGCGGCGGCCGGTTTATTGAAGTATTGCTGAAGCCGGTTGTGTGGGTAAAAGACGCACATGACCCGGAAAAAATTAATAGGTTGCATGCCGAAGCACACCGAAAATGTTTTATCGCTAATTCCTGTAATTTCCCGGTAAAACATCAAGCGGTTTGTTATACTGCTGCTAAGTAAACCCTTCATTGCTTCAGCACCTGGTTTTCCCGATTTTACTTATCTTGCAGACTCAATTATAAAATTTATGTCTGAAAAGCATACAAATGACACTTTGTTTAACAAGCAGAATTATATTTGGATGGGCATTGGCGTAGCGGTGATGATCGTTTCTTTTTTGTTGATGGCAGGAGGTAAAAGCCCCGATCCAAAAGTATTTAACTATAACGAGGTATACAGCACACGCAGAATTACGGTGGCCCCTATCTTGTTGATGGCTGGATTAATTATCCTGATGTATGCCATCATGCGTAAACCCAAAACCACCGACAAATAAAAGCTTATTACCATTCAAAAAGCAATAAACAGGATGCGATGGATGAACAACCATCGCATTTTTTTAAGCCGGATCGGCTCACGTACACTTATCCGGAAACGGGCACGTTATTAGTGCAGCAAGCTTTAAAATTCATTTTACGCTCATGAGCATCATGCAGTCCATTATTATCGCTATTATTGAAGGCATAACAGAATTCCTTCCTGTTTCTTCTACCGGGCATATGATTATTGCCAGCTCATTAATGGGCATTTCAGGGAATGATTTTACCAAGATATTTGAAATAGCCATTCAATTGGGAGCCATACTTTCGGTGGTGGTGCTGTACTGGAAAAAATTCTTCGACTTCAGCAAATGGCAGTTTTACGTAAAATTATTTATTGCTGTTGTGCCCGCATTGCTTTTGGGTAAGCTGTTTTCGGATACCATTGACAATTTGCTCGAAAGCCCCACCACAGTGGCCATTACCCTGTTGCTCGGAGGAATTGCGCTTTTGTATGTCGATAAGCTATTCAAAAAACCTGTGGTTACCGAAGAAAAGGATATCAGCTATGGAAAAGCGTTCATTATCGGAATGTGGCAATGCATTGCCATGATCCCGGGGGTAAGTCGCAGTGCATCGAGCATTATCGGGGGCATGCAGCAAAACCTCACCCGCACACTGGCGGCCGAATTTTCCTTTTACCTGGCCGTACCCACCATGTTTGCCGCCACGGTTTATAAATTATTCCTGAAAAAATACCCTGCAGCAACCGGGGAATTAAGAGGGTACGAAATTGTTTTCAACAATTCATCCAATACCAGCGCATTCATTATAGGCAATATCGTTGCGTTCATCGTGGCTATACTGGCAATCAAATTTTTTATCGGCTATTTGCAAAAGCATGGATTTAAACTGTTCGGCATTTACCGTATTATTGTAGGCGGGTTATTGCTGCTATTGATTTATGCTGGTTATCTCAAATAAAAGTCATCTGTCGCTTCATGCAAACTGCCCCTAAAAAAGTAATTAACGGATGGGCAATGTACGACTGGGCAAACAGCGTATACAACCTGGTTATTACTACCACCATTTTCCCCGCCTACTATGTAGGCATTACCAGCATTGGAAATGATAACGGAAAACACTTTGTAAGCTTTTTTGGAAAACAGTTTATCAATACTTCGCTTTTAGACTACGCGTTGGCGGTAGTGTTTTTGCTGGTGGCCATCTTCTCTCCCATTTTATCTTCCATAGCCGATTACAGGCGAAATAAAAAAGTATATCTCCGCTGGTTTTGTGTGTTAGGTTCGGCGGCCTGTTGCGGACTTTTCTTTTTTACGCCACAAAGAATAGAACTCGGCGTTATTCTCTTTTCCCTGGCGGCGCTGGGCTATTGGGGCAGCCTTGTTTTCTATAATTCTTACCTTCCCGATATAGCCGCCCCGGAAGACCAGGACCGCATCAGCGCCAAAGGCTACGCATTGGGTTATATAGGAAGTGTGCTTTTACAAATTATTTGCTTTGTTATTATTGTAAAACCTGAATGGTTTGGGTTGGCAGGCAGCGACAAAACGTTAGGCGTGCGACTATCATTTTTATTGGCTGGTTTATGGTGGTTTGGATTTGCCCAGTTCACCCTTCGTGTAATGCCACTGCCAGGCATAAAAGAGCGCAAAGCAAAAAAAAATGTCCTCACCAACGGCTTCCACGAACTGGCTATAGTATTTGGTCAACTGAAACAATTGCCTGTGCTGCGCCGCTTTTTGCTTGCGTTTTTTTTATACAGTATGGGTGTTCAAACCGTGATGCTGGTGGCTGCAGGCTTCAGTAAAAAGGAAATATTCCCTGATGCTGAAGATGAACCCAAGCTACTGTTTACACTGATATTGATACAGTTGGTAGCCATTTTCGGCGCGATTTTGATGAGCAGGCTTTCAAAGCGGATCGGTAATCTCAGGGTGCTTATTGTTGCTGTATGCTTTTGGATAATTATTTGTATCTGGGCATTTTTTGTGCAAACACAAATGCAGTTTTATATTTTAGCAGCATGCGTAGGATTGGTAATGGGCGGTATTCAATCTATGAGCCGCAGCACCTATTCCAAGTTTTTGCCCGAAACAAAAGATACCACGTCCTTTTTTAGCTTTTATGATGTTACAGAAAAAATAGCACTGGTGATCGGCCTGTTTTCTTTTGGATTCCTGGAAGATATTACCGGCAGCATCCGCAATTCAATTATCGCTTTAGTATTGTTTTTTATACTGGGCTTACTGGCACTGCTGTATAC
>CAYMKT010000124.1:0-11342 GCA_964391065.1 uncultured Terrimonas sp.
TTGAGCCAGTGTTCGGCATATTTTCCTTTTACTACAATGCGCCCGTGGTTCCACTCCCCTGCCGGCAATAACTTCTTCCCAACGGGGGCATATAGCAGATAAGCCGACCCGGTAGACGATAATCCATTCGGATCATCCTTAATTTCGGGATAGTTGGTATCGTCAATAATTTGATATTCTATGCCCATCATCGAGATCTTTTTGGTTTGGATGTTCTCAATAGGATTAACCCCATATTTAATGCCGCTGTTAGCGCCCCAGGTTAATTTAAAATCAAATACCAGCTCAAAATCGGAATACTTTTTACGAGTGATCATATCACCGCCTTTTCTTCCCGGCAGAACAGATAATGTACCATTTTGGATGATCCATCCTGCACGCGGCATGCTGTCGTTGTCCGTTTGCCGCCAGTGGCGGAGATCTTTCCCATCAAACAGTGGTTCCCACTCTTTTTGTACGGAGGTTGCCACCCCGGATGAAGGCAATACATTAAGATCAGCAGGCAGTGCTTCCCGACCCGGATATTGATACATGAATAAAGCTCCGGCTAAAAAGCAAACAAGAATAAGAAGATGTTTCATGCAATGGTTTTCTTAAGCGTAAATAAAATGAAGCGTGCTATAACATTCTAAATTACAATTTTTACAAGAAAAGAAGCGATGCGGGTAGGTGCATTCCAAATTGTCGCAGACAGGTAGTGATACCCGCCTGTAGAGTCCGCTACCGGTCGGTGAGACACCGACCGGAAAATTAGGTAAAAAACGGGATTATGGGCGTTAAGTATTTTCACTTAACCAAACACACGAACAGTGAAATCTCTTTCCTTCACCGGAACTGAAAAATTTTTTACCAATAAATTAATTCACATTGCTTTGATTAATCGTTTCTATTTTTTAATATTACTCCCCCTTCCCTGAGTTGTTCCTATGAGCCGCCTGTTCCGTTCCTTTTACACACCACTCCTTTTTGAAAAATGCTTCATTAGCACTCACCCGAAAGCCTGCACTTCAAAACGTCGTAATATCCTACATAGCCTGACATCCAATTTCTTTTTGTTCATTCATTAAATTTCATTTGATGACACAAGCGCAACTATCCGCTATGCTGGAAAGCATAACCGGGCATTTGAAAGCCACAGACCAGGTTAAGGAAAAACAACTCAGGCAGGCAACGGAAAAAATCGCATCATCGCTGCTCAATCAAAAAATAGAAGATACCGGAGCAACGCAGCTATTCGCTAATTCCAACTTATACAGCCGCGACAACATTCATTCTTCCACGCTTACCGGCATTGACTCCGCTGCTGCCAGGGCGCTCGGTGGCGTAACTCCAGCCGATGCTATTTCGGGCGAAAATGTATTTGTACGATCCGTGCCGGTTTTGAATGCAGAAATAGCAGGCAGTATACCCGATTGGGCGGTGGGAGCAAAACCTGCACAAACATTTGGACCTTTTTTAAACAACGAAGGGCGTGAAATATGGATAGATGTTTACAAGTTTGAAAAATTAATCACGCTTTATATTGGTAACCAACCGGCGCTACTGTTCAAAGCCTCCTTCCGCGCTGGAAGGCTATTGATCGTCGGCAGCCCGCCGGTAGAACTAACAACCAGCTATACACTGGTAGCGGGTAGTTTCTGGATACATGCGAAGTTGCTTTCACCACTGGCGCCTGCCGACAGGTTTGTGGGAGTGCAGGTAAAAGGAGGAAGTGTAACACTGAGCGCCGCACCTACTGTTCAAAACAATCAATTAACCTTAAACCCCGCTGTACAGATTGATGTTTCGTTGCAATTGGTGCAGTCAAAAGACGATGGAGCCGCTGAAAGCTCACCTTACGGAAAAGACGCCAGGGAAGCCAGTTACCAGTTGCCGGTAACATGGAATTTTTCGTGGAAAGCCAATAAGGCCACCATCAGCCAAATCAGTTCATCCTCATGCAATATATACCAACAGGCAATAGATTTCACCTTCACACCTGCTCCCAACCTCGCAGTAAAATATCTCAACAACCTGCTGCTGATACCCTGGCAGTCGAATGTTAATGCATTCACTGTAGTCAACAATAAAAGTCCGTGGGTAAGTCTTTCGGGTACAACGCCGCTCTCGCAAACCTATTGGGCTTTGCCCGCAGCGGTGCTTAATGTAAGCAACCCCGTACAGGCTAACGGCAATGGTGCGGTGCTCCTGCAGGCTAAGGAAGGGCTGCGCATTAACTGGACAGGACTGCAAAATGAAGAGGTTCGCCTTGTACAACCGGCATTGTTAGCACAGCCGGGCGCCATCACTATCATCGACTCCGAATCTGATGGACTGGGCGCTTCGCAGCATTTGGAATTATGGGAGGATGAGCAAAATCCACACGGCACAACTGCTGATCTGATGTTGTTGAAAAAAGCAGTGCTGTTTTTTGACATCAATAGTAAGAATGCGCAGGAATTATTGGTTACCGTTTGCGGAGCGACTGTTTATGCCGACAGGCCGGTAAAAGTAGACGGGCAACCCTTCCCGGTTCAAACCTCTTCCTGCAATATGATGTTGTCTGCGGGAAAAGCCGGCAGAAGAATTATATTGATCGAAGAGGATGCCCAGGCAGACCAGGTAGCAAATCCCAATCCCAATATTCCGGGCACTACAGTTCCACAACCTGAAATAAAGCTCCATTCCATCGCATTAGAGAACGCCTTGTTTACCGTTTCGCCCGTAAAATCGTTCATACTTTTTGGTGAATGCGATGAAAAAATGGAAAAGGTAACGCGCGGAAACTTCATCGTTCTTTTTTCACTGTACAGCTATTTGCCAACCTTACCTGATCCCTATGTAGCCAACCTCGGTATCTGGCGGCGGGGCGCCTCCAGTACACGCTACGATTACCTTAAACAGGCGAATGGACTCAACAGCTTACTGATTTGTGTAGTGAGCTTTGTTACCACAACAGGTGATACCGATGAGGTGAATGTGGATTTTTATTTTGGCGGAACCGCTTTACCGGATATTTTCACCTTACCGGAAAAAAAACCTGCGCCAAAATCGAAAAAGGCCAGCAGGAAAGCAGCATCGGCGACTGTTAGATCAACAATTACTTCCCGCGTGGCTGTTGCACGAAAGCCGGCAGCGACTGCAACCCCGGTATTAGGCAATATCAGCACTGCCGTTCGCCTAACCGCTGAGCATTTCAGTCCGGAAATCGTAGCGGAAAGAATTCCGGGCGGGGGCATAAGCAGTGGGGGCGCAATTGGCGCAGGTGTTCTTAAGGAAGAACCTTCACTCAATGTTGATTTGCTGGGAGGTTTTAAAAACCCTAATGGAGCAATATACAGCGCCGAAGAACTTTTTAAATTAAAAAAAGACCTGGAGGATGTATGGGACAATAGCCTGGGCGCCAAAAATGAATTCTTCTCTTTGCTCGATGTGAGCAGCAATGCCAATCAATTGGGAATTAGTTTTGGCACGCAATGGCAAATCATAAAGACCGGCACAGTTAGGGGTGCAGTTGGTGAAGTGCAAAATGTAGATTATGCCGCAGTTACCAATAATAACCCTTTCCCGTTTTTGGTAGAAGGTATGCAGGTAAAATTACCCGCCAACAGGGTAAGGGCATTTACCTTGCCGCTCATGGCCTGGGAACCTGAAATAAATTTAACCCCGCCCGACAGAGATGACCCCCTTGATCTTTCTTCTCCTAAACTTTTGATGGATCCCGAGGCAGGATTTTTATATTATGCCGATGATGGCGGTCCGGCCCGCATCTGGAATAATAACGAGCAGCCTGTTCCCCTCGCTCCCATCCCCCTTACCAACGGGCTGATTGAAGACTTCAAATCGCAACCGGGCAATTACACGCTTGCTGCTTTTACCCTGCCCTTTGGATTAAAAGCCTTCGGTTATATTTCGAGACATTTTGTAGAGCCTGAAAAACCAGCGATCGAAAACATTCGTCCTAAGTTTAAGAAAAACGCTGATGACGGTAGCTATAAACTCACAGGCGGCATACAAATCAGCCTGCAGGCCGGGAAGTTCGGGAAACCGAACCCCGCTAATCCCTCTGAGTACGACAGCCCCATGTTTCCAGGCTATACCATGCAGGCCAACAACCTGTTGAATTGGTTTGGAGTAGCATCTTATGCCAGTAATCTCGGGCACCGCGTAACAGAAATTTTTAACAATGAATTCTTGTTCGCCCCCCTTAGCCTCTCTTCCTTGTTGAAAGATTCACGCGGTGTTCCTGTATCGCGCATGGATATTACCGGTTATGGCGCCAGCATGTTCAGCAATTGGTTAAGTCCGGGCGCTGCTATGGCGCAAACCAGCCAGGCCAGGTTTGATGTAATGATGGGACGAACAGGTCATGAAGTGATACAGGTGAGAAGTATCGTGTACCCGTGGGGCATTAGGGTGGTGAGAACCATAACGGTATTCCGCACCGCTTCGGGCTATGTTTTCCGTACCGATAGCGGCTGGAAAGCTGAAAGCGACGGACTTTTTGACTTCTCTTACAGCTACCTGAAAAAAGGAAAAGACCCCTTCGCAAAATTAACCCTGGCCGATTTTGAAACCATCGACGCTCCGTATGAATTCCACACGGGTGTGATCAGGGGTTTATTTAATGTGCGCAATATAAAAGACGCGCCTTCGGTAACTGAATATACCAGTGAAAATATTATTCCGCCCAATACCGATTATGTAAATGGTGTAAAAGGCCAGATGTATACCAACGGCGCCACGCAAAAAAATGAACCCGTTAAATGCGGCGCGGTATATTTTGATACCGATGTGGAAATAGAGAACGTGGTGCAGGGACATGTGAACAAACGGGTGGTATCTAAAAGAGTGATGGGATATGTTCAGGTAGCGCCCGCCGGAAAGCCTCTGTCACCAGATCAATTAAAAGAATTGCTGGCTTTGCAAAATGGTAGCATAGGCGGTGAAGTGGATTGTGTACTGGATGTCAATAAAAGTAACCAGCAAATAAGGGTTAGTAAGTTTGATGTAAGTGCATCGATTGATAAGGCAGGAACAAAACCCGTATTTGTTGTGGCTGCAAGGGGCAATCTCTTTTTGCCAAAAGATGGAAGCTGGGGGCTCGTTCAGCATAACGCGGGCACCGGCGAAGTGATTCCGCTGCCGCAGGATATTATGGTTCCATTGATAAGAACAGGCGCCTGGAAAAAGGGAAATGTGGTAGATGCGAACACTTTGCAAAACAGTCTGGTTCGTATAGCGCATCCGCTGGAAATTCTCCGCGATCCTTCAACCGACACCATCAACTTTGGCTACCTGCAAACAACGGCAACTCAAAAAGCATTATTTCTTACCCCTGCATATGGATTGAACATTCATAAAATGCTCAGCAAAACACCACCGGTTTTTGCTGATGCCTACCGGTTAATGACAGGCGAAGGCATTTTCCCCAATATAGGAAACGCGATCAGTGAGTTTGGTAAGGCCATGCCCTTACTGAACAGTAAAGACAGCAATGGAAATACATTTAAAGCCTTTAAAGAAAGTACACTGGCAGATGGCGCACAAAAGGTGCTGGAAGTGATGCAGGTGGAAGCCGAAAAGGCTGGCGAAGCAGTGATTAACCAGGGCATGAGCATGCTAAAGAACGGCGCCAACGGCGTATTGGATAAAGCTTTAAAATTCGACGTACCGTCTTTTGAAATTCCGCTGGTAGACACAGAAGCTTTACGGATTTACATCGAATACAAAACCGGTAAAAAAACCGATGCTCCCGCGAACTATGTAGACAGCAAGTTGAATTTCGACGTGAATTCCTTTGCAGGCGATATGGCAGACCAATGGAAGAGCCGCCTGAACAACCTTGCTATGGTAGTAGACCTCGGAGAGATGAAGAGGCTTATGACCATTAAAGGAAATTTTGATGCACAAAAAGGCAAGGAAAGCAATTACGAAGGTGGCAGTAGTCCATCTGAAGGCTTACCTACTCCTGAAATTGAATTCAGCGATGAGTTGCAACCCGTGATTGATATTTTGCAAATGCTCGCTTCTTTAAGTTCAGGCGATTATGGGGAAACGTTAAAAAAAGGACTGAAACTAGCCATGAGCAACAGTGGTGAAATCTGGCAGTATAAATTTGAAGCCACCAAGGAAATCGCCCTTATCCGTTTTCCACCAACAGACGAACTGTACAACAGCGCACAAACACCGCTCAAACTGGAAGCCTCACTTTCCCTTGGCGTATATTTTAACGCCGCGCTTAAAGTAACGAGCGACCCATCCCAATTACTGCCTACTGCCGGTGCATTTCTGCAATTCCATGGCGGGTTGAACATCATGTGTTACTCGGTAGGCGTTGGTTCCATTTACGCCATAGGTTCGGTAGATGTAAAAATTGCGGCGGATACGCAGGTAGGACCAAGCCTCACTTTAAAATTCGGTTTTGGGGTATCCATAGTCGTTAGTCTGCCAGTGGTAGGTAACGCCAGCGTAACCTTTATGGTAGGTGTAGAAATGTATGCCGATAAAGACAAGGTAGTACTTGCGGCGCTGATGCTGTTCCGCGGGCAGGCCAATCTTTTGGGCGGACTGGTATGCATTTGCATTACGATCGAAGCAAAAGGAATCGTGGAGCGGTCGGGAGGTAAAACAGAATGCAGTGCCCAGGTTACATTCGCCATCGACATCAGTATTTTCCTGGTCATTGATATCAGTTTTTCGAAAACATGGGGAGAGGACAGGCAGGTGGCGTAGCGCTATCAGCTATCAGCCGTCAGCTATGAGCTATGAGTGGCAAAAAATGCTGCATAAAGAACAGAACGATAAAGAGTGCGACGCAACGGCAGTTGTATAGTAGCAATGCAGTTGGGTTCATAAAAAATAAAAACAGATCGCTAATAATTGATTAATACAATATTATGGAAGCGAAAAGAAGATATACTACGATGGTTTTTCCACAGGGCTATGATGGAACAACTTTGCGTGTTAACATCGTTGTCATTCCACGCAACCAGGATCCGTTTGCGAACTATCCAACCGGCCTACCGGCGCCTGACAATACCGCTATCCCTTTTGCAGACCTTGTTCCACAATTTGAATTAAAAGTGGTGAAGGGGCTGGATGAATGGCCTATAGGCAATGCACTGGCTTTAACACGTAAGCCCGTGGACATACCGGTGATTGTTGATGAAGCCGTAAACAAAAATGCATTGCTGCAGGCTATCGCGGCTGAATTTGGCGCTAAAATCAATATCACCGCCTCCGATAAAACGCCGGATATAACACCGGATTCGCCAACGGTAAATAAATACCTGCCCGAAAGTTACAGGAGCGCTTTTAATTTCACTTCGCCACGGGTACCCAACGCCAAAACAGATGACAGCTATCATTGCGCCATAAAAAAGGATACTAAACCCGTTGCCGGCTGGAAGAACAACGATGATTTGAGCTGGGGCCAGGTATTCGGTTATATCTTGCGCCAACCATTGCTTGCCAGGGCCTGTGGCATGGTATATGAAACGCAGGTTACTGTTGAAGGCGCCAATGCCGCCCTGTTTGAAAAAGGCTGTTATATCTATGCGGATATCGTTAACGAAGATTATAAAAGCATACAGGAAAAATTGATGGTGGATGTGGATGGTCCGTTTATAAAACCCTATGCAGCCCGCATTCCGAAATTAATAACAGGTGATGTAAACAAGCGCCCGGTTTTTGCACCCCTATTGTTTCCTGTTTTATTTGTAAAAACGGGAGAGGTAGTGGACCCCGAGCCACCGCCGGCGCCATGGGATAAAATTTTTGCCGAGTTGAATGAGTACAACGACGGCTTCTCCAAAATTGTACATGCCACACAACCCGTGAGCAGCATACTGCTCAGTGAAAGGCAGGATGGTAGCCACCCTGTAAAGGATGAAGGCATACGCCTCGCCTGGGATGACGAGCAGATTTTGATTTGGTATATACGCCAGTTGGAAGGATACCCCACCAAAACCGGGCCGCGGGTTGACGCGCCGCTCGGTGTATTTGGTTACCGCATTGATGTAAAAGAAGACGCTTTAAACGCAAACTGGAGCAGTTTGAATTTGGTAAGATGTAAACAAACCTATTCCCTGGGAGGTGCAAGTCTTGGTAATGCGGCCAATGAAGAACTGGAATTGCCCTTCCAGGTTTTTCCAACCCAATTGGATAATGATACAAAAGCACCCTACTGGCTGCCCATGTATTTTACCAGTTGGATCGGCAAAAGCGTAGTGCTCAAAGACAGTGATGCAGTAAACATCCATCAGAGTGATGAAGCCCGTTTAAACCCTCTTGATCCCACTCCTACCAAAGCCGTTGACGCCAATAATATGTTCGATGAAGTGCCTGCGCCTACCCTATTGCGTTATGGCAACCGTTACCAGTTCCGGGTTCGGATGATGGACATTAGCGGTGGCGGACCGGTGATAGCAGACGATGTATTCAATAATGCACCAGCGCCCACTTCCGAATGGAGCTTTAAAAGGTATATCGCCCCCACACTATGCCGGATTGAAAAACCATTGAACCTGCGCGAAGGAAAAACCGATTTTTATAATGAGATATTAAACAACGGGCAACCTTCTGACTTCGACGCCAACCCCGTGATTTCGATACAAAGACCCGTGCTCAATTATCCTGCCGTTGTTTTTACAGGGAAATACCAGGCCTTGGGCGCCGATCCCGTTCAACTGTTGATACAATCGGCGCAGGATCAGAAACAAGGCGGCACCACTGCTGATCCCAAATCCATCAATCCCGCCATTGCCGATCCCGATGTGCATCATGTTGAAATTAAGGTGGAAGTGGAAACCCTGCGGCTCGACAATCTTGCGAGTGATAGTGGGAAAGAAAATTATATCACGCTATACACTACCAGCAGAAGTTTTTCAAATGTAGCGGTAGCGGCAGATCTTGAAAATATGCTGAACCTGAATGTTGTATTTCATGATGCACCTACACTTAACCTGGCCAGCAGCGATGACCCGTTTAATGATCCGGCGCTGAACAAAGCGGCAATCAATGCCATGACCGACATTCCCTTACCCACTGCCAGGAAAATACGTATGACCATCCGGGCTGTATGTGAAGGAGAAGACAGCGCTTATTACGGTTTCATTAACGAAGCCAACCACAACCTGGACAGCCGCTATGGCAAAACCACTCAATTCTGGTTTTATCAACCATCAACAAACGAAAGCAATCTACTTTTACCCAAAGCCAATGTTCCTGTACTGCAGGGTTTGTATCTTCAGCCCGATCCGGAATTCATCCGCAAGGGAATAGTGGGAAAATTCTTTTTTTTCAATGCAGAAACCAGCAACAAACCCGATATTATGCAACGCCTGGCACAACAGGTAGGTGTAAAATCAAATGGCTTAACACTGGTGTCTGAGAAAGGGGAAAGAATTGTTTTTGGTTGCAATAATAAGATTCGTCACCACCTCGCACCCGATGGCAGCAGCATTACCTTTTCTTCCAAAGGCGATTTGTGCAACCACTGGCTGGGTTGTTTGGTATACCGTGTAAACCGCGACTGGAGCTGGGATGCCCTGGAAGACCGGGCATTCACCATCGGGCGGCAAAAAAAATTCAGTCGAGATGATGACGCCGAAATGGAAATACTGAATAATTTGGGAGACATCGAAATCAAGCATTCCGCTTCTTTCGAATCGCTGCAACCAGATACATTTGGTAATGTTAACCGCAGCAGCACCACCATTATTTTTATTGATGCTATTGAGCCCAAGTCGTCGTTGCTGCGCGATGGTGGCGCACTCCGCTTCCCCGATAAGATAGAGGTACAGTATACCATTACACCGCACTTTAAACAAGGGCATGGCGCTGCCACCACCATTCAGCCCGATCAGCTTATATTACCTGCTACAGTAATTCCTTCGCAGGTGCCTAAAATTGCCAGCGTGGGTTTAGCATTCTCCCCATACCGTAAAAATGAAAAATACAGTGCTACTGAAGCCCGCCAGAAATACCTGTGGGTAGAATTGAAGGAACCGGTAGAAAATCCGGCCGATACACTTTTCTGCCGTGTGCTGCATTATGCACCCGACCAGTTGATCGGCAACAATAAACAGTTTGGTGAATTGGAACAGGCTACATCCGAAGATCCACCACTGCCTATTGATCCCGAATACATCCGTATGATTACGCCGGGACAAACAGATGATATGGCGGGATTGAGTGCCATGCAGGCCATGGAAAAAGCCAGCGACGACGACGATATCCACTACCTGTTGCCCATTCCTCCCGGGTTGCACCCCGAAAGCCCGGAACTGTTTGGCTTTTTCACTTACGAATTCCGCATCGGCCATGGCCACTGGAGTAACGGTGAAGAAGGAAAAGAAAACCTGTGGAGTACCGCGCAGGGCCGGTTTGGACGGCCACTGGTGATCGCCGGCATGCAGCATCCCGCCCCCACCCTGCTTTGTAATGTAAACAGGGATACCGATAAAGTGTATGTAAATGCACCGTATGCAAAAGCCGTTTGGAAAGGGAAAAATGTAACCAGCGATCCGCCACGCACCCAACTGCATTGTGTATTGTATGCCCAGGTAAAACAGGCCGACCGGCTGGAATACCGGAATATATTGCTGGATGAAAAGTTAATGACCCTGGTAAGACCAAAACCACAAACGGCCGTGGGAACCGTTAGTCCCGGAATTTTTACGGCAGACACCGTTACTTCTATTGCGCATATTTCCTCAATATGGACTGTGGATAAAGTGGATGAAATATCGAGGGCGAAGGTGGTGTTAAGCAACCTCACACTGATCAACGAAGTAAGCCGGTTGCAGACGGACGAAGTCTTTCAGCCACGCATAGACCGGGCCATGCGCGACTACAAAGCCGGCAGGGTGGTAAAAATGGATACGGCGATGGCCACTAATATTTTGGAAGCCTACGAAAAAATAAAAGAGGTGGAAGCAGCTCCCGTGCTGCCAAAGGCTGCATTCACTGATGCTACGCTGGTAGCCGGCGCTATAAAAGCGATCTACAAAGATCTGCATAAAACGGCCACCGCCACCTGGACCAATGAGGAAATCGCTATGCTGTTAAAACAGTTAGGGCTACCCGAAGATGCCGCGTTAAGCGTATTGGTAGTAGAAGTGTTTGGAAACATCACCAATATTTTCGATCACTTTTTACCCCTTTCGGATGAAAGAATTGAAGCCGCCCATTCAGACGCGTCTACCCAAAATCTTGCAGCTATCTTAAAGGAGCGCCGGGCAAGAAGTGAGCAGGCATTAAACGCACAGTTAGGCAATTACCGCATACTACGCACTTCGCCATTAACAGAAGTGCCTTTTGTATGCTGTCCTACATGTGAGTAGTTAAAGCTATTACAG
>CAYMKT010000125.1:0-2410 GCA_964391065.1 uncultured Terrimonas sp.
ATTTTTCATTACCGGTTTCCC
Source organism: uncultured Terrimonas sp. (assembly GCA_964391065.1). GTDB lineage: Bacteria > Bacteroidota > Bacteroidia > Chitinophagales > Chitinophagaceae > Agriterribacter. The sequence continues at coordinate 22 of CAYMKT010000125.1, forward strand.
AATAATTTCCTTCATCACTAAGCGTAAAATTTTCCAGGTATTTTTCAGAAATATGTTTTAAAAGTTTGATGATAGCGATATGAGCATCCGGGCCGGCGTATTGTGTTTTGACGCTCGTAGTAAACAGCAGTTCTTTATCAAAGCGAACGCCATCATAAATTTCTTTGATAAGGATGTTCGTGGGCGAAAGCAGTCGCTTGTTGTGGTCAAAAGTAAGAAAGACAGGTTCGCTTCCTTCAGGTGCAAAGGCTATTCCTTTTAAATCTTTATCATCAATAATATGCGGTGTCCAGCCAAGCGTTTCTGAAATCTCCTTTACTTCTTCTATCAGAGGCTCTAATAATTTTTTGTCGCGAATAAGACCTGAATAATGAACAGATAGCCCCATAATTATTTTGTTTTTTGTATCGCCCAGGGTCTGCTCTGCACACATGACCGTCTATAGCAGCCTCCCGCCCGACCCAACGCCGCCAAATCGGCACCTGCATTGTATAAAAAGAAGACGTATTCAGCCTCGTTACCTGATACCTGATACCTGTTACCTGATACCTGTTACCTTATTTATTATCTGATGCAATTTTATCGTAACTCGCCACAATTCCCTTGATAAGTGACGAACTGAAGCCCTGGTGCTCCATTTCGTTTAACCCCGCTATGGTACATCCCTTGGGGGTAGTTACCTTATCAATTTCCTGCTCGGGATGAGTGTTTTTTTGCAATAGCAGTTGCGCCGCTCCTTTTACGGTTTGTGCGGAAATTAAACTGGCCGTAGCGGCATCAAAACCAATTTCGATACCACCTTGTATGTTTGCACGTATATAACGCATGGCGTAGGCTGTGCCACAAGCCGCTAACACAGTAGCGGCATCCATTAGCTTTTCCTCTATTACGGCAACTTTTCCCAGTTGCGCGAAAATCTCCTTTACGTAGTCTAACTGATCACTGCTGATATCTCTGGCACTTATGCAGGTCATGCTTTGCTGTATGGCGATAGCCGTATTGGGCATGGCACGCACCGTTGATATTTGTTTGTCTAAAATACCGTGAATGTGCGCAGTGGTAATACCTGTAATCACAGATACCAATACATGCCGGTTCTCGTCAAAGCAATCTTTAATAGCCCCCAGCACATCATCCACCTGGAAGGGTTTTACCGCAATGATCACCAGGTCTGCAAAACGAACCGCTTCCGCATTGTCATTGCTTACCAACACTCCCTTTTCTTCAAGATGGCGGAGCGTGGAAAGGTTTCTTTTACTGATCAAAATATGACCCGGTAAAATAAAACCACTTTGAATCAACCCTTCAGCAATTGCACTTCCAAGGTTTCCACCCCCAATAATGGCTATTTTTTTATTCATGCTAATAATAGTTTCCTGTAATTAAATAATTTTTTACGTAATCGTCAATGCCCCTTTCCAATCCATAAAAGTCATTGGTGTAACCAGCATTTCTTAATTTGGTCATATTCGCTTCTGTAAAATACTGGTATTTGTCGCGAATATCTTCCGGCATATCAATAAAACGAATATCGGGCGGTATATCCATTCCCGCAAACGTGGCCAATGCCAGGTCATAAAAGCTTCTTGCTTTGCCGGTACCGAGATTGTAGAGCGCCGAGTGTGGCTGGTGCTCCATCATCCAGTAACAAATATGCAGTACATCCTTTACATACACAAAGTCGCGTAGTTGTTCTCCATCCTTATAATCGGGCCGGTGCGATTTGAATAGGTTTACATGCCCTTTTTGTTTTACCTGGTTAAAGGCATGAAATACCACGCTGGCCATGCGTCCTTTGTGGTATTCGTTGGGTCCGTAAACATTAAAGAATTTTAGCCCCGCCCAAAAGGGTGGCTCACTGTGCTGGCGGAGCACCCATTTATCAAATTCATTTTTTGAAATACCATAAGGATTTAGCGGTTCAAGCTTATTGACCATATCATGATCATCCTTATAGCCCAGGTCTCCCGATCCATAAGTAGCAGCAGATGAAGCATACACAATGGGAATATTGTGCAATACACAATAATTCCATATATCCTGCGAGTATTCCACGTTCAGCCGCTGGTGTACAGCGTAGTCAAATTCAGTAGTGTCTGTACGTGCGCCTAAATGAAAAACAAAGTCAATGCCCGGCTTGTTTTGATGCAGCCACTCAAAAAAAAGATCCCTTTCTATTTTGTGCGCGTATTTTTTAGCACGCAGATTATTCAGTTTGTCGTTTCTTTCAAATTCATCCACCAGGATAAGATTTTCAAATCCCCTGCTGTTAAGAAAGGATACCAGGCAACTGCCGATAAAACCGGCTGCCCCGGTAACGACTATGCTGTTGTTTTTTGAAACGGTATGGTTCATATAATGATGTTCAGCCGTATACCCCGTGTAAAAT
>CAYMKT010000125.1:2510-11339 GCA_964391065.1 uncultured Terrimonas sp.
ATAAATGGAATGCAAATTAAGATTTAAACCGCGAGTGAAATGCTTTTTCCAGCGCTTCCCGGTGATCGGGGTGAGTAATACTGATAAGCGCTTTTGCTCTTTGTTTTAAATTCTTTCCGAACAGATCCACGATCCCAAATTCTGTAACCACCCAATGAACATGCCCCCGTGTAGTAACTACTCCGGCGCCTTCTTTTAAAAATGGCACAATACGGGATATCCCTTTTGATGTAACGGATGGCAAAGCAATAATAGGTTTCCCTTTTTGGGATAGAGAAGCGCCCCGCATAAAATCCATTTGACCCCCAATGCCCGAAAACTGGTAAGTGCCAATAGAATCAGCGCATACCTGGCCGGTAAGATCAATTTCAATGGCGCTGTTAATGGCCGTGGCGCGGGAATTTTTTCTGATATTGCTGGTATCGTTTACGTAACTGATATCCATGACCAGTATAGAGGGATTGTCGTGCACAAAATCGTACAGATTTCGTGTGCCAACCATAAATCCGGTAACAGAGCGTCCAGTATTTATTTTTTTTTGACTGTTATTGATCACTCCATTTTCTATAAGCGGTATAACCCCATCCGACAGCATCTCTGTATGTATACCAAGATTTTTATGGTGGGCAAGATTTTTTAGTACCTGGTCGGGAATAACACCAATACCCATTTGTAAACAAGCGCCATCCTCAATCAAAGAGGCTACATTTCGTCCTATCTGTTCAACGCTCCCGCTCACTTTTTGAGAATAATCCACTTCCGGAAGGCTGCTTTCATCCCACACCAGCGCATGTATTTTGCTGGTATGCAGAAAACCATCTCCATGTGTGCGCGGCATATTAGGGTTTACCTGCGCAACAACTATTTTAGCGGTATCCACTGCCGAACGGGCAATATCAACAGAAGTGCCTAAGGAGCAATACCCGTGCGCATCGGGTGGCGATACCTGTACCAGCGCCACATCAATGGGTAATATGGATTTCCTGAAAAGCTGCGGAATCTCGCTCAAAAATATAGGTACATAATCGCCGTCATTGCTGTTTGCCACGGCACGCGTATTAGCCGACACAAACAATGAATTAAAAAAGAAGCTTTTCCGGGCCTCCGGTTTATTGAAGTCTACATGTCCCAGGTTGGTAATGCTTACCAATTCTACATTATTTATTTCCGCATGCCTGTTCTGCATAGCTTCTATCAGGGTTATGGGCGTTGCCGCACTGCCATGCAAAAACACACGGTTGCCCGATTGTATGCATTGCACCGCTTCGGCAGCCGAAATATAGAGGTGGTCGTTATTGTTCATATGCCATGCTTACACAAAAAGGAGTAAATCTGTTGAAAAAGAAAGATAAGGCAATCTCGTGAAAGAAGATTCGTTGATAGTTGGATTTTGATTAATACAGTGGATTAAGCAGATGGATGGTATAGACGGCGCCAGCTAATAATGGGGCTCATCTTTCCATCCAACATACGATTTTTTGTGCAGGTGTATTATTCAACATAGCAGTAATTTGGGTGGACTATAATTGCATTTGGTATTTCCCGGCCTTACCTTTGCCGAAAGAAGCGATGTGGAAATACTTAACGTTCTTGCGCAGGGTTACTCGGAACAATTTACGACAGGCGAAGACGAATTGTTGCAGGAAGTAGCGGTTTACACCAATGAAAACCATCCTCATGCACATATGCTTAGCGGACAGGTGCAGGGGAATTTGCTTACTATGCTGAGCAAATTGATTAACCCAATACGCATCCTGGAAATTGGCACTTTTACCGGTTATAGTGCATTATGCCTTGCCAGGGGATTGACCGAAAATGGATTGCTGTATACTATTGAATTGAGACCAGATGACGCCATAAAAGCACAGGCTTTTTTTAACAAAAGCGATATGGCTGATCGTATTAAATTGCAGGTTGGCAACGCGTTGCAAATTATTCCCACGCTCAATGAAACCTGGGATATGGTTTTTATTGATGCCGACAAAGTAAACTACACCAATTACTATGAAATGGTGTTACCAAAGTTAAGGGCCGGTGGTTTGATTGTTGCAGACAATGTATTGTTTCATGGCGAAGTGCTGCAACAGCATATAGAAGGAAAGAACGCCAGGGCTATTCATGCTTTCAACGAATATATACAACAAGACGATAGGGTAGAACAGGTATTATTAACAGTTAGAGACGGACTTATGCTGATCCTGAAAAAATAGAAATAGCAAACATGATTAAAAAAAGGTATATTTTTTGGCTTTTCACAAGCCTTTTCTCGTTTTATTCAGGGCAGACCCAAAACGCATCTATTGTTCAATATGTGAACACGTACAAGTTTTTAGCAATAGAAGAAATGCAGCGCACCGGTATTCCCGCTTCTATTAAACTGGCCCAGGGCATTTTAGAAACACAAGCCGGGGAAAGCGACCTGGTCAGGCGCTCCAACAATCATTTTGGCATTAAATGTAAAACGGGTTGGAATGGGAACAAAGTGTATCATGATGACGATGAAAGGGGAGAGTGTTTCCGGGCTTATGCCACGGCCGAAGCCTCTTACCGGGATCATTCAGACTTCCTGAAAAGAAGTCAGCGATACGCGTTTCTTTTTCAGCTTAACCCCGAAGATTACAAAGACTGGGCAAAAGGATTAAAAAAAGCAGGATATGCCACCAATCCCCGATACCCGCAACAACTCATCAACTTCATTGAGACCTATCATCTTCAGCTTTATACCGAAGTAGCCCTGGGAAAAAAGAAAATGGAGGATGAAGCGCCGATGTATGCAACAGGCAACAATAGCATACCTGCTATTTCAGTTGCATCAATACAAACAAGTGAAGTAAACGCGCCCTCCCTCCCACCGCAAAAACCACTGCGTTTGCGTTATCCTGAAGGAGAATTTAAATTGAATGATACCAGGGTAATTGTAGCCGTGGCAGGCACGCCTTTACTTGTGCTTGCAGAGCAATATGGCATCAAATACAAGCACTTGCTTGAATTTAATGAACTGTCCGAGGATAATGATATTGTGAGAAAAGATCAGTTGATCTTTTTGCAGCGTAAAAGAAAACAGGGTTCTGTTGAATTTCACCTGGTGCAACAAGGCGAAACCTTATACGACATTTCGCAGGAAGAGGCTATACGGTTAGAAAATTTGTTATCCTACAATAACTTACAGGGAAGCGAAACACCTGAAGTTGGACAGAAACTGTTTTTACAGAAACTTGCAGCGGGAAAAGCAATTGCCGGGGTGGCTTACACTGATGAACAAAAAGCTGAACTCATCAAATTTGACCAGCCTTTAACAGCAAATGATGAACCTGCGCAACCTGTAAAACATGTTGTTCAAAATAAAGAAAGTTTGTACAGTATTGCAAGAAAATATGAAGTAGGCATTAGCCAGTTACGCATGTGGAATAATTTACGCAATGACGCCATTCACCCCGGTCAGGAACTGGTTATCTACAAAAACTAATACATGCCTGTATTACAGATTCACGATAAACGATTTCAGCCCTATATTTCTGAAACGGAAATTGCCAATAAAATACAGGAGATAGCCAACGCTATCGGGCATGACTATGCCGGTAAAACGCCTTTTTTTATCGCGATATTGAATGGTTCATTCATGTTTGCTTCGGATCTTTTTAAAGCATTGAGTATCCCGGCAGAAATATGTTTTATTAAGCTCGCTTCGTATAAAGGCACCCGGTCTTCGGGTCATGTTATTACCTCTATTGGGCTTGATATTGATCTTTTTGGGAAAGATATCCTTATACTTGAGGATATTGTAGATACCGGTAAAACCATGAGCCAGTTTTTACCGCAACTTATGCACCAACAACCGGCCTCATTGAAAATATGTGCTTTGCTGCACAAACCTGAGGCTACCATTTATCCTACTACTATCGATTACGTTGGCTTTACCATACCCAATAAATTCGTAGTGGGCTATGGATTGGATTATGATGGCTTGGGGCGCAACTTAAAAGAAATATACCAGCTTATTGAAGAAGTATAACAGCTTGCTAAATAATATCTTGCATTCAATATCGTTAGATACACTAAAACTACTGTTATAGCATGCGGCACCCAATAAAACGGGTTATCCTATTTTTAGGATGGCTTTGTTTTTACAATACAATAACTGCCCAGTATTATTTACGGGGTGAAATTGCGGATGAGAACAAAAATCCTTTGCAGAATGTAAGGATTGTGCTTCATTCTACCGGGTACTTACACTCCAGTGGACTGGGGGGGGCATTTGGGATTCCCAGCGCTCAAAAAATAGATAGTGTAAGCCTTTCTCTTGATGGGTATGAACCCGTTTCATTAAGTGTGAATACTTCTGAATACCAGAAACTAACATTAAAAATGTTGCCCTATACGGCAAGCCTTCAAAAACATTACCTTCTTTCTTTAACCACAAGCCGTAACGCTTTACCTCATCACAGAAAGTCAATCGCCGATGAAACTTATAGCGCATTGGTTGAAAATAGCTTTGTACAAACAGCCGATAACCCGGTTACAGGCATTACATTAAATGTAAATCGCGCCTCATATAGTAACATCAGGCGGTTTATCAATATGAATAGTGAAGTGCCGGAAGATGCAGTTCGTATTGAGGAAATGCTTAATTATTTCAATTTCAATTATATTGAACCTGGCAAAGACAGTGTATTTACAATACGCTCCCAATTAAGTTCCTGCCCATGGAACGAGGAAAACCAACTCCTGTTCTTGCAGGTTTCTTCCAAAAAACTTAATCTGGACAGCATTCCCCCCAGTAACCTCGTTTTTCTGATAGATGTGTCGGGCTCAATGGATATGCCCAACAGGTTGCCTTTGCTTAAATCTGCTTTCCGCAAACTGGTGGCGAACCTGCGCCCGGTAGATAAAGTTTCTATTGTGGTATATGGCGGCGTTACAGGCGTAATGCTGCAGCCAACCAATGGCGACCAGAAAGAGAAGATTTTGCAGGCAATTGAAGATATAGCAGCCGGGGGTTTTACCCCCGGTGAAGCTGGTATAAGGCAGGCATACAGCCTTGCGCGCAATACTTTCATAGAAAATGGCAACAACCGGGTAATATTAGCCACGGACGGCGATTTTAATGTAGGCGAATCCGGGGAAAAGGAGTTGGAAAGCCTTATTCTTACAATGAAGCAGGGTGGTATTTATCTTACCTGCCTTGGTGTTGGGATGGGAAATTATAAGGATTCAAAGATTGAAATACTGGCCAAAAAGGGCAATGGAAATTTCGCCTATCTCGATGATGAGAGAGAGGGTGAGAAGGTACTCGTAAAAGAACTCACCCAAACCTTGTATGCCGTGGCCGACAACGTATCGCTGAATTTGCATTTCAACCCAAACGCAATCAGTGCATACCGGCTAATTGGTTTTGATAACAAAAGAACCGCTATTGAGGATACTTCCAGCACTTTGGAGGGGGGTGAAATAGGTTCGGGGCATTCGGTGATGTCAGTGTTTGAAGTAACTCCCCAAAAAATGTTGGATAACAATAGTCTGAAATCGACTGATACTGAAAAACTGGCCACGGTAACAATAAGCTACAGCATGCCTGGCAAAAAAGATTTCATTACGCAGGAATACAACTGTACTAATAATTACAGACCACTTAACAAACTGGATCCTTATTTTAGCTTTGCCACGAGTGTGTGCATGTTTGGCGGGTTCCTGCACAGTTCTCCCTATCTTAAAAAAGCCACCTGGGACGAAGTGCTTGATCTTGCAAAAACCTCGATGGATGGAACCAATCCGCTGCACACAGAATTTGTTGGCATGGTAATCAACGCTAAAAAAATATACGAGCCTACCAAAAAAAGAAGAAGAAACCGGGAACGATAAGTATCATAAGCATATCACAGAGTGGAGATCAGCAAACGGATATCGATTTTCTTTGTTATGATCAACTTTCAATCTGGCATCAAATCCACTACCTTTCATCCAAAAATCTACCACATACAGCGGTTTCGCTTATATTTGTTTGAAACAATTCCGTAAGGCGATGATGGAATCAATTATTCATCTGGATAGGATAAAAAAAAGCTACTTCATGGGAAAGCAGGAGTTGCAGGTATTGAGGGGTATATCGATTGATATTAAAAAAAACGAGTATGTTGCTCTAATGGGACCGTCGGGATCCGGCAAAAGTACCCTTATGAATATATTGGGATGCCTGGATTCTCCAACAGGCGGGGACTACTATCTTAATGGACACCAGGTGAGTAAAATGATCGATAATGACCTGGCAGAAATACGCAATAAAGAAATTGGGTTTGTATTTCAACAATTTAACCTTTTGCCAAGACTCTCCGCTGTAGAAAATGTAGCGCTTCCATTGATTTATTCAGGGGTATCAAAAAAACAACGTACGGAAATGGCCATGTCGGTGCTGGAGAAGGTTGATTTAGCAGACAGAAGCCATCACCGGCCGAATGAGTTAAGTGGAGGTCAGTGCCAGCGCGTGGCTATTGCCAGGGCCCTGGTCAATAATCCATCGCTTGTACTTGCAGATGAGCCTACGGGTAATCTCGATTCCAAGACCTCGTACGAGATCATGAATATTTTTTCTAAAATCCAGGCTGCCGGCAATACGATATTATTGGTAACCCACGAAGAGGATATCGCCCACTATGCGAAGCGCATTATTAGATTAAGGGATGGTGTTATTGAAACCGACAAAATAACTTCGGAACCTACTATGGTGTAGAAAAAACAAATGTAACCTGCTGCCAGTATTTCATTCTCACATCTGAAATGATTACTCATGTCTTTTAAAATATACACCAAAACGGGTGACAAGGGAAATACCTCACTTATAGGCGGCACTAAAGTATTGAAGTCGCATGTGCGCATTGAAGCGTATGGAACAGTAGACGAATTAAACTCCTGTATCGGTTTATGCAAAGATGTGCTTACTAATGACGAACAAGGTTACAACATGTTGCAGCATATTCAGTGGCAGTTGTTTTCCATTGGCGCCGCCCTGGCCTGCGATCCGGTTAAAGAAACCAAATTGCATATTCCGGATATCGGCGATATCGATGTACAGCTTCTCGAGGATGAAATCGACAGGATGAATGAAGTACTCCCTCCTTTGAAATATTTTATTTTACCCGGCGGACATAGCACCATTTCCTTTATCCATATCGCCCGGTGCGTTTGCCGGCGTGCAGAAAGATGCTGTGTGCGCCTGCAGGGTGAAGATGAAAAAATTGAACCGCTTATTTTAATTTACCTCAACCGTCTGAGTGATTATTTATTTGTACTGGCAAGATATGCAGGGCATTTATTGAAAATCGAAGACATTCCATGGAAACCAAGAAAATAACGTTTCCGGCGAACCATAAATTCATTCACCGCTTATTTTTCTTTGGAGTGCTTCATTTCCCTCCAATCATTTTTCCGTCTTTCATGTGCAATACCCGGTCGCTCATGGTAGCTAATTCTTCATTGTGTGTTACAATCAAAAATGTTTGCTGTCTGGCGTCACGCAACTGAACAAATAACCGGTGCAACTCTCTTGCATTTTTTGAATCCAGGTTGCCGGTTGGTTCATCAGCGAAAACAATGTCGGGATTATTAATAAGCGCTCTCGCAACCGCTACCCTTTGCTGCTCACCGCCGGATAGCGCCGAAGGCTTGTTATTGATACGGTCTTTTAATCCGAGGATATCCAATAGTTCTTTTGCAGCCAACTCTGTTTCCTTTTTCTTTTTGCCAGCCAGCCATGCCGGTATGCATACGTTTTCGAGAGCGCTGAATTCGGGCAGGAGGTGATGAAACTGAAACACAAACCCCATGTGCCGGTTCCGAAACCCGGCTAATTTTTTACCGTTCAGCAAATCTACCCGCTGGCCGTGCAATGCTATTTCTCCTCCATCAGCCTTGTCGAGTGTTCCTATTATGTGCAGTAATGTGCTTTTACCGGCTCCGGAAGATCCAACGATGCTTACAATCTCACCTTTTTGTATGTTGAGGTCAACCCCTTTCAAAACCTGAAGGCTACCATAGGACTTTGTGATATTTTTTACAGCTAACATGTATACTTTTGCTCGTTTAAAAGTGAAAATTAATCATTACAGGTCACACTTCAACCAAAAGCGGCGGCAATAAATGAACCATCTATCCGTTCAATTTTGCTGATCGGGATAAGTGAATTTGGAAATTACGTGCTAAACTTTACTTTTGCGGAAAAATTGGCCGTTTACACTCGTTGAGCAGCGTTGGAAAAACGCCCCTTTTGAAAGAAAAAAATTCCGATAACCGCTTAAAAAATAATAAATGTTCTGGACACTTGAACTGGCATCCTATCTCGAAGACGCTCCCTGGCCTGCTACCAAAGATGAATTGATTGATTACACCATCCGTAGCGGAGCTCCGATTGAAGTTATTGAAAACCTGCAGGAACTCGAAGATGAAGGAGAAATATATGAAGGCATTGATGATATATGGCCCGACTATCCTTCGCAGGAGGACTTCTTTTTTAACGAAGATGAATATTAATTTTGCAAGCTACATCCCTTGCCAGGTAAGGATTGTATGATTTGAAATCAATTAGTTTCATCATGAGGTAATGGCGTGCACCCATCTAAACCCTATTCTTTTTATTAATCACCACACGATAAATAATATCATTCGTATTTTTCTGCACTTCATGGCATTGCCCGCCATATTCATCACGGTTTTTAAAAATTCCGAAAATTATTTTGAGTAAAGGAATTTCGGGGGAATATTTTCCAGGCAATCCGGAGGCGGTTGTTTGGCGGGAATGAAGTGAAGTCACCATGAAACATGAAGATCGAATCTCCAAAA
>CAYMKT010000126.1:0-11034 GCA_964391065.1 uncultured Terrimonas sp.
TGGAAAGATATGTTGAGCGAGAGATTGACTTAACTTAACCGGAAAGATGTCGGCACATGGTAAAGAATATTATCCAGACCGAAGTTGCCGGACTGTTTTAAATGAGCATCCTCCGAAAAAATGAATAAGGATATCTTTGTTCCATATCAGGAATGGCCTTATGACAAAATCTCCTATTGATCAATTGTTAAAACCGGTTAGCCGGTTCATACACCAGGAATATACCGGTGGAATAATATTGTTTTGCAGTGTGCTGACCGCCATTGTTTGGGCAAACTCACCATGGTCATATGCTTACCATGATTTTTGGGAAATGCACTACGCTGTAAAATTTGCCGGCAGGGGAATTGATCAACCCTTGCATGTGTGGATCAATGACGGACTGATGGCCTTATTCTTTTTTGTGATTGGACTGGAATTGAAACGGGAATTTATGGCGGGGGATCTTTCTACCGCAAAAAAAGCATCCCTGCCTATGATGGCTGCGCTTGGAGGAATGCTGGTTCCGGCGTTGATCTACATGGCTTTTAATAATAATCTACCCACCGAAAAAGGCTGGGGCATACCAATGGCTACAGACATTGCGTTCGCCTTAGCGCTGCTGTCGCTCGCCGGAAAACATATTCCAGGCTCTGTAAAAGTTTTTCTGTCGGCGTTGGCTGTAGCAGACGATCTGGGCGCGGTATTGGTTATCGCTTTTTTTTATACCACGCATATTGCCCTTGCGCCGCTTATTATCGCGGCGGGCTTACTGTTGTTTCTTGCGATTGGTAACCTGCTGGGCGTTCGAAGCACTTTGTTTTACCTGGTTGTTGGAATTGGCGTGTGGCTTTGCTTCCTGCTATCGGGTGTGCATGCCACCATAGCCGGGGTGCTGGTAGCCTTTATGATCCCTGCCAGAACCAAGATTGATGAAAAAGAATATGTGCATAAAATAAGAACGCATGCCGATGATTTTGAAAAGGCCATACCGCAAAAAGGCGATTTAACCACACCGGAACAGCACTTCACCATTGAAGAAATAAAACAATTATGCCTCGATGCCGAAACACCGCTCCAAAAGATAGAATATGGGCTGCATCCCTGGGTGGCATTTGTAATAATGCCGCTGTTTGCATTGGCGAATGCGGGTATGCACCTGGGCGATGATTTTATCTCGGCTCTTCTTAATCCGTTAAGTCTTGGCATTGCCGCCGGGCTTCTTGTGGGTAAATTTGCCGGCATAACGCTGTTTACCTGGCTGATGGTGCAAACCAAATTGTCGGTGCTGCCTGAACATGCAAGGTGGAGACATATTATTGGCGTTGCCATACTGGGGGGTGTTGGCTTCACCATGTCGTTGTTTATAACCGCCCTCGCTTTTAAAGATGAAGCGTACATCAACCAGGCTAAGTATGGAATTTTAACCGCCTCATTTATTGCCGGGGTAGCGGGACTTATTGTACTGAGAACCGCCCGAAAGAAAGAAGCGCCCAACAGGCTTGATCATTGATAATCAACCATACGATTTTCTGTTGTTCCCAATTCATAATGATAATCCTGCCCCAGCTACTTCCCTGCAGCCATTCCCGCTACCGTAGCCACTAAACCGAGCACAACACTTAAGCCGGTGTATAAAGAAAAGTGGAGATAATTCCCCTGTTTTAACAATTCAATATTTTCGTAAGAAAAGCTGGAGAATGTGGTGTAGCCTCCGCACAGGCCGGTGATAAAAAAAAGCCGCCATTCCAAACTCAAAAAATTCTGCTTTACGATGATTGAATAAAATAGTCCAATTAAAAAGCACCCGGTAATATTAACGATAAATGTACCTGCAGGAAAGGCCGTATTGCTGTTCCTGCCTATTAACCATTGTACCAGGTAACGCAATACACTGCCTATCCCACCGCCAATTCCAATAAAGAAAAGTTGTTTGAACATTGGTTATATAATGAGTGATGCGATCAAAGCGAAACAGTGCAAAAAAAGCATTATCCGGGTAATAGATTTTTTTTTCTGCAATTACCCTATTGTGAGTGTTTTGAACAGGCATTCATTTCTGCATTGCACCAATACCGGCCTTATTTTGAACACCGTCTGCACGAAAAGAGAAAATGGCAGTATGAGGAGTGCGGTAAAAGATCTATTGTGGCTTACCGCTTTCTTTGAAGTTTTTGCTTGCCGTGCTGGCTTTTTCAAAGTCGAGTATTACACCATTGATACAATATCGTAAGCCTGTTGGCGGAGGTCCATCCTCAAAAACATGTCCTAAATGGGCCTTACACCTGCCGCAGGTTACCTCAGTTCTTTCCATGCCCATCGTATTATCCGGTGTATAAATAATACTTCCCTTAGTTACAGGCTCGTAAAAACTTGGCCAGCCACAACCGCTTTCAAATTTGGTATCGCTTTTGAATAAAGGGTTTCCACAGGCAGCACAATAATAAGTTCCCACTTCATCAAATTTTTCATATTTACTGGTCCACGGCCGTTCTGTGCCTTTCATCCGGGCAATATAATACACATCATCCGGCAGAACTTTCTTCCATTCTTCATCACTCAGGCTGATTTTCGAAGTATCGGTACGGGAATATGCTTTGTTTTTATTATCTGTAGTATTCATATGCGTTGTTGGTTTTTTTTGAGGTGGTTGAGAAAAGCTGCATTCACAAAAAACCAGGGGTAATAACAATAATACCGGAATCAATTTTAAACACATGTCCTGTTGTTTTTTGAATGTAAACAAAATTACTAAACATTATACAGGTATATACGATAGATGCAAAAAGTGGGTTTGTTAAAAAAACAGGAGTCTTATTAAACATTTTCTGCAATTGTTAAGAGGTTTTTAAAGTGCATCCGTTATATTTGTTCTTCACCCAAGGTTTGTAAGTACATGTTTAATCTGATTTTGTTCGGTCCTCCCGGAAGCGGGAAAGGTACCCAGTCTGAGAAGCTGATAGCCCGCTATGGTTTAAAACATCTTTCCACGGGCGATCTGTTGCGCAGCGAAATTGCCAACCAAACGCCGTTGGGTATAGAAGCAAAGAATTTTATGGACAAGGGTCAATTGGTTCCGGATGAAGTGGTCATTGGCATGATCAGTTCGGCATTAGAAGCCCATCCCGGAGCGAAAGGTTTTTTGTTTGATGGGTTTCCCCGCACGGAAGCCCAGGCAGAGGCCCTGGATAAGCTGCTTAAGCTCAAAAAAACCGGTATACACTTAGTGCTGGCATTAGAAGTGGCCGAGGAGGAATTGGTGTCGCGTTTACTCAACAGGGGTAAAACTTCCGGACGCAGTGATGACGTTAATGAAAGCATTATACGTTCGCGGATAGCGGAATACAATAGCAAAACTTCCGCGGTGGCCGAATATTATAAAAAATTCGACAAGGTAAAACAAGTAAAGGGAGAGGGCACTATTGATGAAATTTTTGCTGAACTATCCACTCATATCGACAAAAAGAAAGGATAAAATTGAAAGGGGAGTGTGTATACATTGGCGCCATTAAGCCAATGGTAATATTCCCAACCTACTCCAGCACCCTTTTTGCCGCTTCAAGACTTTCAAGGATGCTGGTATTTATCGCTTCTATTTTCTCTTTTTCTTTACGGTAGTAATTTTCTTTTTCTGCTTCCGTATTTCCCGCCTTATCGGGATCAAAGGATTGCATCCAGCGGTTCATCTCCTCTTCTGCCATATTAAGCGCCTGCAACGTTGAATCCAACACCGGTGCAATGCCTGTTCCCTTTCCCTGTGAAGCACCATGCGAATTTTTTCTCTTCGTTATTGCTTCCCGGTAGCGAACAATTTCCCCCATTTTTGCCATTCCCAGGTTATGCTCTTCCATGGTTTGCTTGTATAAGCTGTCTGACGGTGTTTTAGGGATAGATGAATTATGCTGTTGATCCTGGCTACCCGATGAATAATTGCTATTGCAGGAAACCACAATGCCCGAAACAATAAGAACATAAAATATTTTAAGCATAAAGCAAAAGTAGTTTATCAATATTACACAAAGGTAAAGCGCAATTTATTAGGTTAAATAGCTTGAACATCCAGATCAATAACTAAAAGCTTTTTGATACATTCTTCAGCGATTCGTGTGTGAAAGAAGTCGGCAGGTTTTAAAATTTGACTTGCCGGCCGTATTACGCTCCTTTAATTTTAGTATTTTGTGATATGAATTTACCGGCTTCTTAGGGAAAGCAGGAAATAACGTATAGCCTACCGACGTTTTATTGATTTTTTGTGAAACGACCTAAATCAATCGATATATGATACATGAAATTCAGGAAGGTTATGTAAAAGTTGAACCTAAGAGTGGAACAACCACAATTGAGTTTTTTCACCCGCAAAGTAACGCCTTACCTGCCGCCATATTAAATGATCTCACACAGGAAATACATATTGCAGGATTGGATCCGGACACGAAAGTAATTGTACTGCGTTCTGCCGGTGATGGTGCATTTTGCGCAGGAGCTTCTTTTACAGAGCTTATGGCCATTGATACGGCAGAGCAAGGTAAAGTTTTTTTTAGCGGGTTTGCTAATGTTATCAATGCCATGCGCAAATGTCCTAAACTTATTATTGCGCGTATACAGGGAAAATGTGTGGGCGGTGGAGTGGGGCTGGCGGCTGCAGCAGATTACGCGATAGCTTTAGAAACAGCCGATGTTAAGTTGAGTGAATTATCTATAGGGATTGGACCTTTTGTAGTAGGACCTGCGATAGAACGAAAATTAGGATTAGCGGCTTTCAGCCATCTGGCAATCGATGCCACTATGTGGAGGCCGGCGCATTGGGCGAGGCGGAAGGGTTTGTTTGCTGAGCTTCATCCCAATGCCGAAAATATGGACGAGTCTATCCAGCGCCTGGCAAATGAACTCACACATTCCAGTTCTGAAGCCATGGCCGAGATGAAAAAGATGTTCTGGAAGGGAACCGAAGACTGGGATACTTTATTAAACAGCCGTGCTGCTATCAGCGGTAAACTGGTCACAAGCGCTTATACTAAGGCCGCCCTGGAAAAATGGAAAACGAAAATATAGCAGTAGCCTTTTCAAACAAACATATTCAGCGCCATCACTCCGGCCAGTCCCACGATGGCAACAATGGTCTCCATTACTGACCAGGACCGGATGGTGTCTTTTACACTCAGGTTAAAGTATTCTTTAAACAGCCAGAAGCCTCCGTCGTTTACATGCGAAAACATGAGGCTGCCTGCGCCAATGGATAAAACCATCAGGTTGGGGTTTACGCCGCTTTGAATGACCATTGGCGCAACAATGCCGGCGGTTGTTAATCCGGCAACGGTAGCGGAGCCAATACAAACACGGATGATCGCTGCAATAATCCATGCTAATACCAGGGGATGCAAAGGCCAATGATGCAGCGCCTGTGCGATATCGTTACTTACACCACTTACGGTAAGCACCTCCTTAAAAGCCCCTGCGCCGGCTATGATTAATAATATCATGGCAACATCCTTTACCGCGCTTTCGTATACGGCCATTATTTTTTTCACAGGCATACCGGTAGATACCCCGAGTGAAAAAGTGGCAACACAGAGGGCAATCAGCATAACAATCATCGCATTACCAAAAAATGCCGATATGTTTTGCACGAACGGCGACGAAGAAAAGAAACGCGGTAAAATAGTAGTGCTGATCAGCAATACCACCGGTAACAGGGACGAAAATACGCTATTGGACAGGCTCGGTAATTTGTCTGCCGGGAGGACTACCGGAGCAAAGGTTTGCAGGGGAACGGAAACTATTTTTTTAAGCGTTTTAGAATATAATGGTCCGGCAATAATAATGGCAGGAATAGCCACAATCATTCCGTATACCAAAGTAAGCCCCATGTTGGCGTTAAACTGCTCAACGAGGGCTGCCGGAGCGGGGTGGGGCGGAAGGTATCCGTGGGTAACGGATAATGACGCTAACATGGGTAATCCCACATATACCGCGGGAAGTTTGTATTGGTAAGCCACAGAAAAGATAAGGGGAACCATTAATACAAATCCAACATTATAAAACAGCGGGATTCCTATTACAAACCCGGTAATCATCAATGCCCATTGAATATGTTTTGCACCGAATACCTTCATGAGAGAGCTGGCAATTTGTTGCGCGGCACCGCTTTCGGCTACTAATTTTCCAAGCATGGCGCCCATCATGATTACCCCTGCCAGTGCGCCCAAAGTGTGCCCCATTCCGTCTTCAACGGCTGTGGCCAGTTTGTTTACCGGAATACCCAGCAGCCATCCTGCCAGCAGCGACACTATCAAAAATGCCAGAAAAGCATTGGTTTTGCCCCAGGTAATAAGCAATACAAGAAGAAGGATGCAGCCGGCAATAATAAGAAAGTCCATTGGTATAACTGATTGGATGTGGGATCATGTTCGCGTCATCACCTTCTGCTACAGTTTGCTAATATAAGAAATGGAGAGAAGTATCCTGAAGTAAAGTTTTGATATGTGTAGAATGCCGGGCCGGCAAATAGCCATTTGATGATGATGGCAAGAGCAGAAACAAGCGAGGCATTACCAGTTATTCATATGTTCGGGAACAATACGTTCAATATTTCCGGTTTCAATTTTGTTGGTTTCCCAATCGGGATCATACTTTACAAACCAGGAGAGCCAGAGACTGCGCGACAGGCGCATAAATATGGGTTGCAAAACAATAAGTAAAACTGCATTGGTGATACCCCACCACAACAACCGAAAATCACCTTCCTGCACCGAAAACCCGATTAATAACCACCACGTAACAAACGTAAATACGCTAAAGGATACCGTTAGCGCATAACTTACATAAGCGGTGCCATAATAAAATCCCACTTCAATTTCAGTGGGTTGGCCGCAAACCGGGCAGGCTGCATGCATTTTAAGACTGGAACCTAACTTGTAAGGATTGCCGTTTTGAAAAATTTTTCCCCTGCGGCACCGTGGGCAACGATTGTCTAATACAGAAAAAAGATAGCCTGGTTTTTTTTCGTCTGCACTCATACCGTGATTTTTGCAAAGGTCATTATTCTAATTTAAATCGCTGTAATAAAAAAGCTAAAACAAATCACTACGTCTTTGATCTATGAAACCGATCAGAATATTTCCATGATGGTTTCCATTTTCATGCTCCTTGAGCCTTTTACCAGGTAGGCGCTCCCTTCCAACCGGTGTTTCATGAGCCAATCTTTAGCTTCTGCAGCATTATTGAAAAACCTGAATGGATGCCTGGTATGGGCGAAATCACCGCCCACTAGTATCACGTCTTTCCATAAATGATGTTTTATCAGTTCAATAAGATCTTCGTGTTCTTTTACACTCTCATTTCCCAATTCCATCATTGCGCCTAATACCAGAATTTTGTGGTTGTCCTGCGCCCTGGCAAAATTTTCTATGGCTGCTTTCATGCTGCTTGGGTTGGCATTGTAGGCATCCAGTATAATGGTATTGCTGCCTTTTTGTATCAGTTGCGACCTGCTGTTGGAAGGATGGTAGAGTTCAATGGATGCCTTAATCTTTTGATCAGCAACATTGAAGTACCTGCCTATTGCCGCGGCTGCCAGGATATTCGGAAGATTATAATCTCCCACAAGATTAGAACAGATAAATGCCTTTTCTCCGTTTTTTACTAAAGCCACTTCAAGCAGTGGCTCCGATCGGTGTATGTCGCCCGTAACATCGGTACCGGAAGTTCCATAGGTGAAAATGTGGGGTATACCTTTACTCATTTCCCTCAGGTAATCGTAATCCCACATCACAAAAGCGGTTCCATCGTGCAGTCGCAGATAATCATACAATTCACCTTTACCTTTTCTAACGCCTTCAACGCTTCCAAAACCCTCAAGGTGTGCTTTACCGCAATTGGTAATAATGCCATGTGTAGGTTCGGTATAGGCGCAATAGCCTGCTATTTCTTTGAGGTGATTGGCGCCCATCTCAATAATTGCCATCTCAGCATCAGGCTTAATACTTAACAGGGTAAGCGGGATGCCAATATGGTTGTTCAGGTTTCCCTGGGTAGTATATGTTTTATAAGTGGAAGAAAGTACGGCATGTACAAGTTCCTTGGTAGTGGTTTTGCCATTACTTCCCGTAATGGCTATAAAAGGAATGGTAAACTGTGTACGATGGTACCCGGCCAATTGCTGCAAGGTACTCAACACATCTTTGGTAAAGAAAATCCGCTCATCTTCGAAGCCGGGATCTTCATCCACTACAACGCAGGAAGCGCCCTGTTCCAACGCCTGCTTTGCAAAGAGATTGCCATTAAAACTGGGACCTTTTAATGCGAAAAAAATATCGTTTTTTTTAAGCTTGCGTGTATCCGTCTGCACCGATGGATATTGGGTATATATCCTGTAAAGTTGTTCGATCTGCATAGCTGCAAATGTAGATATTTCCTCATTTGGTCTTTCTTTCGTTTCCAGTCCGATAGTAACCCATAAATATTCGGCATGTTTTTATTCAGAACTTTACAGGTAAAGGATTACCGGATATGCATTATCGGTTCCTTCGAAAATCGGCATTGCGTACAGGCGAAATTAGCTTCGGTTGCATGTGAGATAAGCAAACAGTGAAATTGGAACAAGGTCGCGGTTAATAAATGATATTATTTTTCGGAACAAAACTGCAATAGCTTCCTGAGGTCTTCTTCGTTGTCAAAGTTGATTTTCTCTTCCCTGACATAGTTATTCAGCACTTCTTTTTTTGATGAGAACAGGTTAGAGAATGCTTTTTTGTTTGCTTTGCTAAAATGATCATAGGCATCCCCCAGGTAAAAATCAGTCGTTTTCACAAACAGTACATCCTGTTGTAGCTGCAGTTTGAATTCTTTTCCGTTTGCGTATATGGTTGAAAAAGATTCGATAGAAGACGATGCTGTTTTGGTACCGTAGGCTCCTTCAGTTTTATAGGGCATCTGAACCAGACGTTCCCGGACAGCCAATTTATATAAACCCAGTTTTTCAATTTCTTTTACATAGGTTTTGTCGAAGTAGAAGATAATACTATCAAGCACGATCTTTTTTATGGTGGCCGGGTCGGCAATAACGAGGGTATCACCCTTCGGATCCAGGAACTGCATTTCGCCAAGCAGAAGATTATAATTAAATCGCATGTGTACTGAACCGCCGCTTCTTAGCGATGCTGTGCCTTCTGTAAAAACAGGCAGTAAATATTTTACTTCGCCGGGGATTGCGTTGTCGGGGGTTTCGCCTGCTTTAACAAGGTATCCTCTTTGGGTCTGCGCCCCTGTATGCTGAACAAACAGCATGCAAAAAACAACCAGCGATCCAACCCGCATAAATTTTTTTTATACCAAATTAGTACTTTAATCTTTTTCGAAAAATGATGTCGATACTCATTTTGCATAAGTCAACCCGTCAGGCAAAGTGATCGTTGCAAACAAGGGTAGCGCCTGCCTGGTAAACCATCCGGCAGGTGTTATTCTCCTGCCTCCATCTTATGCTTTCTCCAAACTTTATGTTTCGCACCATCCATCTTCACTATTTTGGGTGTAAAGCTTCCCACCACATCTACCAGCGCTTTCTGTGATTGCATTACTACATTGATATCCTTGTAAGCAAAAGGCGATTCATCCAATCCGCCACCCAGCAACTTCACGCCAAACTTTTTCAGTTCCTCTTTAAATTGTTTATCGGTAACCGACGCCATTGCCCGTGTACGGCTCATCTTCCTTCCCGCTCCATGCGATGCAGAGTTAACTGATGCTGATTCACCTTTGCCTTTTACAATAAACCCGTCTGCCGTCATGGAGCCGGGGATAATGCCCAGCACATCTTTTCCGGCGGGTGTGGCGCCTTTGCGATGAACAATCACCTCCTTTCCTTCCCATTGTTCCTTCCATGCAAAGTTGTGATGATTTTCCACCATCCTGACGGGTGTACGACCCAACTGTTTTGCTATTTTTTCATGGATAATATGGTGACAGGCAGATGCGTAATCACCAGCCAGGTTCATCGCATTCCAGTACTCGATACCTTCCTCTTCATCCAGCGACAGCCACGCAAGGTTTTTTGCTTCCTGCGGTAACCGTCTTTTGCCGATGGCGAGTTTGGTATAATGATTGGCAATATTTGCACCCAGCGCTCTTGAACCAGAATGTGTTAAGAAACCAATATACCTGCCTGCATCTATTCCAGGTATGGCATCTTTTTCAGGTATCTCTATCACACCAAATTCCGCAAAATGATTACCCGAACCGGAGGAACCCAATTGTTTCCACGCACGCCCATGCAGGTTTTTCAGTAATGGCAATGAATAAAACAGCTCATGCTCCATCACTTCATGATTGGATGCGCGATCAAACTGGGCGCCGCTTCCAAACAAAGTGGCTTCTCCCAGCTCTCTTGCAAAGAAAGATTCTTTATCTGCCAGGTCCTTTGGCCTGATATCAAATACGCTCAGGCACATCCGGCAACCGATGTCTACACCTACACCATATGGTATCACAGCATTTTGTGTTGCCAGTACGCCACCTATCGGTAAACCATAACCGCTGTGCGCGTCGGGCATCAAAGCGCCTGCTACGCTGATCGGCAATTTCGCCGCCTGGTACATCTGGTGCATAGCGCCTTCTTCGATATGTTCCTGCCCGAATACATTAAACGGTATGCCGGTTTGGTTAAGCGAAATCTCCGCAGCTTCTGCTTCTTTCTTTGGTATTAATTTTTCTGCAATCAATCCCAGCACCGTATCGTTTTCATATTCAACCGGCGCCGTCAGTATTTTTTTCAATAATTCCATCACATCCTCCTTTGCTTCATGTTTATAATTTTTTTGCATCGCGTTCATCGCTATGCTGATCACCGGTCCTTCCGGGTAGCCGATGGCTCTTAATTCTTTTCCTGTTAATTTTAGTTTGCTCATTATTTTTTTTTGAACCACGAAGACACAAGGGCACAGAGGAACACGGGGCTTTCCATTGTGAATCTTTGTGTCACCCTGTCTTCGTGGTTTATTGTCTTTATCAGCGATAGTGCTGCCGGTTGTCCTTTTGTTGCGACGCTCCTTTCAGGGTTCT
>CAYMKT010000127.1:0-11018 GCA_964391065.1 uncultured Terrimonas sp.
GGAGTGAGGATAATCTTTTTGTTCTTCTGGCTCCATCATTCCTTAGCTGTCAGCGCTCACCCCTATAGGTTAAGACCCCTAAAGACACAACGACGCAAAGGGTACATTGATCCCTATGGTGAAACTTTGTGTCTCGGTGCCTTCGTGGTTCAAAAATCATCACGCCACTATTTCCACAATTTTAGTAGCATCCATATTCGCATTGCGCATGGCAATACTTCTTACCGCATTACCGGCAACATCCATCAGGGCTTTTTGGGTAATACCGTCATCGCCTACCATAATGGGTACGCCCATGTCGCCGCCCTCTCTTATGCCCTGTACTAACGGTATCTGACCTAAAAATGGGATATCAAATTGTTCAGCCATATTTTTTCCGCCGCCGTTACCAAACAGGTAATATTTATTTTCGGGAAGTTCCGCCGGGGTGAACCAACTCATATTCTCAACCAGCCCAATAATAGGTACTTTTATTTGTGCCTGCCCAAACATAGCAACAGCCTTTTTGGCATCGGCCAATGCTACCGGTTGTGGTGTGGTTACCACTACCACCCCGGTTACCGGAACGGTTTGCACCAGGGTTAAATGAATATCGCCTGTACCCGGGGGCATATCAATCACCAGGTAATCCAGTTCCCCCCATTCCACATCGGTTACAAACTGGCGAATGGCACTGCTGGCCATGGGTCCCCGCCATACAATAGCTTGCTTTTCATCTACCAGTAATCCAATGCTCATTAACTTAATTCCAAATTTCTCGAGCGGAATAATGATCCCTTTTTCACCTTTCTTTTTCATTAAGGGTCGCTCGCCGCGAATTCCAAACATTATTGGCACACTGGGTCCGTAAATATCGGCGTCCATTAAACCCACCGAAGCTCCACCCTGCGACAATGCTAAAGCCAGGTTAGCGGCTACAGTAGATTTTCCCACCCCACCCTTGCCGCTTACCACGGCAATAATATTTTTTACACCCGGTAATACCGTTTCGTTGTCTTTCCTGTTGCTGTTGGTATTAGCAGTAAATTTTATATCAACCGCAACATTTTTATCAACCAGCAGGTGCACGGCATTGATGCAGGCATTTTTGATCATATCTTTTAGCGGACACGCCGGCGTTGTAAGCACCACCGTAAAAGAAACATGATCTCCGTGAATAACGATGTCTTTTACCATGTTTAGGGTCACGAGGTCTTTGCCCAGATCCGGTTCAATTACGTTTCCCAGCGCCTTCAGTATATCACTTTCGTTCATCTCCCGAACTTTTTGTTAAAAAAAATATAGCCCGGCAAAGTTAAGCCCATTAATCCTTACTTTGTTTTTTTGATAAGTTCAGGTTAAATTACATTTTTAGGTTTTCAAGCCGTGATTTTGAGGTATTATTGCAGTTTATTTACAGCTATTAAATGAAGCATTTTTTACGTTATATCTCTTTTTCTTTATTGCTGGTTCCGTTTGCTGCAAAAGCACAATTTGAGTCACTCAAAGATTCGGTAGTGCAGTTGTATGGCATTGTGATGACCCACGACAGCCTGAAGGGCATACCCGGGGTGAGTGTAATGATCAAGGGACAAAACAGGGGTACCATCACCAATGAGCAGGGCGTTTTTTCAATAGTGGTTTTAAAGGGTGATGAAATTCAGTTTTCGCATATTTCCTACCGGCCGGAATCTGATAAAATACCCAACGATCTCGAAGGACGCCAATACAGTATGGTTAAACTGCTTTCGGAAGATACCATATACCTGCCTACGGCCATCATCAGGGCCCGTCCAACACGGGAACAGTTTGAACGCGATTTTGTAAATAGAGATGTTCCCGACGATGGAATAGAGATAGCACGCCAAAATACCAGTGAAGCTAAAAGACGGATACTGATGAGTTCTCTGCCAATGGATGGCAGAGAATCGGCCAATTATTCGCTGAATAAAGATGCCCAGTCCTATTACTATAGTGGGCAGGTTCCTCCCATGAACATTTTTAATCCATTTGCATGGAGTGAATTTGTGAAGGCCTGGAAAAGAGGCGACTTTAAGAAGAAGGAGTATAACGATTATTAAATCACCGGATCCAACCATATTTTACCGCTGTTTTATTTCGACTTATTAATACTCAATTATGATAAGAAATATTGCTGTAATAGGCGCAGGTACCATGGGCAATGGTATAGCGCACTTATTTGCACAGTACGGGTTTAATGTAGCCCTGGTTGATGTTGATGAAGCGGTATTGCAAAAAGCGCTTCAAACGATTGCTAAAAATGCAGATCGCCAGGTGAGTAAGGGTATTATTACAGGAGACACCAAAAAAGCGCTGCTGTCCAACCTGCAAACTTTTACCAGTATAGCGCAGGGAGTGGTTAATGCCGACCTCGTGATTGAAGCGGCCAGCGAAAACAAAGCGCTCAAGCTCCAGATTTTTAAGGAGCTGGATGCGGTTGCTCCCGCCTCAGCCATCCTTGCCACCAATACTTCTTCCATTTCTATAACGGCTATTGCCGCCGTCACCGGGCGTCCCGGTAAAGTAATCGGCATGCATTTTATGAATCCTGTGCCGGTAATGAAACTGGTAGAAATAATTAAGGGGTACGCTACATCGAAAGAAGTAGAGACGGAAGTATTGGCCCTATGCAAAAAATTGGCAAAAATTCCTTGTATTGTAAATGATTATCCCGGTTTTATCGCCAATCGTATTTTGATGCCCATGATTAATGAGGCGATTTTCAGCTTGTATGAAGGCGTAGCGGGAGTTGAAGAAATTGATTCGGTAATGAAGTTGGGAATGGGTCACCCGATGGGACCCTTACAACTGGCCGACTTTATTGGGCTGGACGTTTGCCTGGCTATATTAAAAGTGTTGCACGAGGGTTTTGGAAATCCCAGATATGCTCCCTGTCCTTTGTTGGTGAACATGGTCGCCGCCGGCAGGCTGGGCATTAAAAGCGACGAAGGTTTTTATACCCATACACCCGGAAGCAAAGAGATAGCGCCGGCGCCTTTATTCCAGGGAAACGCCCGGTAGCGTTCCAAATGCAATCCATCAAAATATTCCGCCTGCTGTAAAAGCCTGCAACTGCGGCATTAGAATAATAATACTTTAAAAAGGATGTTGGGCTTTTGCGTATGGCAATGTATATTGGGTCATGATTTTTTATATTTCCAAGTTTATTATTGTACTGCTTAGCCCCATATTGTGGATTACTATTGTGTTTTTATGGGGATGGTTCACCAAAAAGGAGCTTCGAAAAAAAAGATGCTTTATCGCGGGCACGATAATGCTTTTATTTTTTACCAATCCCTTTATTATTAATTCTCTCATAATGGGTTATCAGCCTAAAAAGGTTGCGCTAAAAAATGGGGAAAATTATAGCGCCGGTATTTTACTGGGAGGGTTTGCGGGGATGAATCAGAAAGACAATCAAACTTATTTCAGTGAACAGTGCGACCGTTTTATCCAGGCGCTGGAATTGTATAAAACCGGGCATATTAAAAAGATCATCGTAGCTGCCGGTGACGGCACGGTGTTTAACAGGGGCGATTTCAGGGAGGGCGATTTTGTGCAGCAGCAATTGATTAAAATGGGTGTGCCGGCTGCCGATATTGCCGTAGACCGTGAGTCGAGAAATACTGCCGAAAATGCCGCAAATGCTAAAAAAATAATTGACTCCTTATACCTGCCTGCACCATACCTTTTAGTTACTTCAGCACTCCATCTTCCACGTGCGCAACGAACATTTGTAAAGGCAGGCGTTGATGTACAACCTTATCCTGCGGCTTTTATGGTGAAGCCTCTGCAGAATTTTGAGCCGGGCGACTATATCCTCCCTTCCACAGGAGCCCTCAAAAACTGGGAAGGATATTTACGGGAAGTGGTTGGAACACTGATGTACCGGATAACAGGGAGAGGATAACCTGGCTATGAATAAACCGGTTAGTCGTTGAACATTTTTGCTACTTTTGGCGCCATATTTACGATAGCATGACCAAACTACTACTTGCTTTTGTCCTCATTGGTGTTTCCGTTGCCCGTGCGCAGGAAATAGAATTGGATCCCATTACCGTTACTGCAACATTAAGTCAGAAAAGGGTCTCGGAAACGGGCCGTAATATCACCATCATAAAAGGAGACCATTTTAAACAATTGCCAGTGCATTCGGTAGATGAATTGCTGCGATATGTACCTGGTGTGGAAATACAGGCCCGTGGGCCGATGGGTTCCCAAAGTGATATTGTTTTACGCGGCGGAACCTTTCAGCAGGTGTTGGTAATATTAGACGGCATGCGGATTAACGATCCCAATACCGGTCACTTTTCGAGCTATATCCCAATTGCTCCCGCCGAAATAGAAAGGGTTGAAATTTTAAAAGGAGCATCATCAGCCATATACGGCGCAGATGCGGTAGGCGGTGTAATTCATATCATCACCAAAACATTTACTTCGAAAGAAAATGCAGAGCATACCGATATCACTGCCGGTGTAACGGCCGGTGAATATGGTTTTTTAAACGCTGATGCCGGTTTTTTTTACAGCAAAAAAAAGCTAAGTGTAGGTGGTGGGTTCATTACCAATAATGCCGACGGTGTGCAACAGCGGGGTACAAAGGGTTTTTTTCACAATACCACGGCGTCAGTGTCCGCCAACTATCACCTCAATTCAAAGTGGAATGTGGCTTACCGCTTTGCCTACGATGACAGGGATTTTGCCGCGCAGAACTACTATACCACCTTTTTATCGGATACGGCACGGGAAAACGTAAAATCGCTATGGAACCAGGTAAGGATAGCGTACCAAACCCAGAAGCAAAGCCTGACGCTCGATGCCGGTTACAAACATCTCAACGACAATTATCTTTACAACCCCTCTTCGGTAGCTAATAATAATATATCGGAATTATTCCAGGCATTATTGGCATACCAAAACAAATTAAGCAGCAAGACTATGCTGGTTGCGGGATTCAATTACCAGCAAAAAAGCATCAGGTCAAACGACAGGGGAGACCATTCGATATACCTTGCTTCTCCTTTTGTGACTTTTTCCTACCAACCGGTGCAGAACTTTTACATTCATCCCTCTCTTCAATGGGTGGCTTTTCAAAATATACCGGATGAATGGGTTCCCCAGGTTAGTCTTTCTTACCGCAGCAATGCAGTGCAGTTCAGGGGCAGCGTGGGTAAAACGATAAGAGACGCTGATTTTACCGAACGCTATAATAATTACAATAAGGCATTTGTTCCCGCAGGGAGGATCGGGAACCCCGATTTAACAGCCGAGCGGTCGCTGAGTTATGAAGCCGGCGCCGACTGGTTTTTGAAAGATCATCTTAAAGTATCCGCCACTTTTTTTCAGCGTTTTCACGAGCGCCTGATCGATTATGCCAATACGCCTTACAGTGACATGCCCCGTAAAGAAAACCTTTCGCCCACAGGGGTATATGCCCTGGCGAAGAACATTGCTTCGGTAAATACCACCGGTTTTGAAACAGATATTCAATACAGGCATGCCATCAACGAGCGGCAGTCGCTTACAGGCAGCGTTGGGTTGGTATGGCTCGATAGTAAAAGCAGCGATACCGTTCCTTCTTTTTACGTTTCCTCCCATGCGAAATTCCTGGCCAACTTCTCCATTATTTTTGATTACCGCCATATTTCATTAAGTATAAATGGGTTGTATAAACAAAGAAAGGCGCAATCATCCTCTACCCCGGCCATTAATGCTACATTGAGCAAAGATTATTTTGTGGCCAATGTAAAAGCGGGCTATCGTTTTTTCAGGAGTGGACTGTCTCTTTTTGCAGAGGCAGATAATGTTTTCAACACGCAATACAGCGACCTGTTAGGATCTCAAATGCCGGGCAGGTGGTTGATGGGGGGAGTGAGATGGCAATGGAAGCAGAAGGAAAACAAATAAGGGGTTATCGGTATTTAAGCACCAGTTGCTAAAGCTGCAGTTTTTAATTCGCTGATTTGGTGGTTTGCCGCACGCAGCCTGTTGCACAAAATTTTCATCATTCCCCGGAGCACTTCCGGTTGCTGTTCAAGCAAGTCGTAAAAGGGCTCCTGGTCAATCCGGAAGAGCATGCAATCGGTTACAGCCGTGGCCGTGGCCGATCTTTTCTCCGTATCCAGCAATGACAATTCTCCAAAAAAATCTTTATCCTTCATTGCCGCCAGCGCGTGCTTTCCTTTATGAATAGAAACCTCGCCTTTAAAAATAATGTACATGCAACTACCCACTTCCCCTTCTTTCACAATGTCGTTTCCCGCAACCGCTTCTTCTTCAACAGCCAGCTCTGCTATTTCGGCCAGTATCGTTTCGGGAGTATCTGCAAAAATAGCAAGCGACTTCAGCAACAATGTCTTCTCAATCAGCAAAAGGTTCGACGGGTTATTATCAAACATAATTCAACATCAATTTTGATCCATTAAAACAGTTGCCATCTCGCGCAGCGCGCCACTGTCTGCTACCGTAAAGGGGTGAATAAATGCTTTGCTGAAAGGCAGGCTCCTGTTCCGGAAACTGTATAACACACATGCTTTTGTCCAGTAATTATAGGAATAATTTACATCAAACAGAATATTTTTTGTGATCACCTCTTCCGACAGCACGGGTTCTTTAACCGTTTTTTTCAGCAACTGGTATTTTTCCTTTATCGTATTGTGTTCAAATGCACTGATAAATGTACCTGCGTAGTGATGGGGAACATGGATGTATAAAAGTTCCAGCGCGTTAGCAATGGATTCTTTGATGCCGAGCGACAATCCCTCTTTTACCTTTTTCATTTTCTTTGCATCATAGAGCAGGGAAAAAAGATCGAGACAGTGTTTTTGAATATCCGAAAGTTCGGTATGCAGGGCGCTTAGGATATGCTGGTCGGATTTTTGCCTGTTTTCGAGAAAATGAACGGAATAAAGGAGTTCACCGGCGGCGTTGAGCTGGTTGTTTAAAATACCTTCATACATTGCCCGGTCTTCGGTAATCCTAATTCCCTTTTGCACTATTGCCGGTAAAATCAATTTAGATTTTTGTGGAAAGGAGGAAATGCATATGGTTAATATATGAGCCGCTTCGGGATGAGCCGATCGCGAAAGCACGGTGAATAGCTTGCGGCTTTTTGCCCCTTCGCATTTTTCCTTCAGCAGGTAATCTTTTATGCTGTGCAAAGTTTTGCCATCCACATGGGTTAGCGCCAGCATCGCATCAGTATCGTCTTTCGCCTGTAAAAATGTAGTAAGCAGCGTTTGCCCTAACAGTTCATCTCCATGTATGGCGCCGGCGTTCATTGCCGCCCTCCTCACATCGTTGTCTTCATCATTCATAAGGGTTAATATACTGGCTGTAACGCCTTTTGCTTTTGCACCGGCTGCCAGCTTCAGTGCCGTCGCCTGTTCTTTTTTATTGGCAGATCCCAGCCACTGCCGCAATTTTTTCATGGCTTCCTCCTCACTCCTCCCCTTTTGCACCAGTGTAGCTTCAACAGCAGCGGAAGCCACCTGCAAATTTCCATGCTCAATAAATCGGGATAGATCCTCCCCTGGATTTATTTTTCCGATGGTTTGTACAATATCGGGAAGGATATTTTCCTGCAACGGATCTTCCGACATGGCTTTAAGACCGGCTAACAATTCAGGATAGCCTTCTTTTTGTAAAAGCTGCAGGGCATATTGTTTTACCGGCGCCGAAGCGTGCTGCAGTGCGGCAGCAATAAAATCCTCCTGCACCTTGTTATTCGAAGCCACAAGATTTAATATCCCGATTGCTTCGGTTTCATTTCCCACTTTTATTTTTTTGAGGAGGATGTCTAACGATTCCTTATCGGTGATGGAAATGCATTTTGCATTGAGGGTTCTGTTTCGTATAGCCGTGGTAAGGGCTGTTGCATAGTGTTTGTCGACGAATAAAACAACAACGATCCAGCAAACAATAAGGCTGGCTAAAATAAAGCCAAGCAATTCAAGATCGAGCTCTTTCCCTGAGGCGCTCATAAACCATAGCAGGCTACCCATGGCTAAAAAGGCGAAGGGGTCCATCAGCCCTTTCAGGATGGTATGTCCGCCAAGCCGCTGGCGGGTAGGCAGGGGTTGCATGGCAGCCAGCATAACCGGCGTTAGTATCGCCATGCGCAACACATCGGTAAAGAGCGCCATTACACCAAAAATATATAAAGCCGACTTGCCGGATCCTGTTTTCATCGAAAAAAAGATCTCTGCGATACAGATCACAAGCAAAATGGCAGGAGTGATGATCAGGGAACGCTGTATACCTAATCTATCGGCCAGCCTGTTGGTAACTCCCGCTTTAACAATAAGCGTAATTAACCGCACTATGGCCAGGAAAATAGCAAAGAAGCTTTGCATTTCCTTGTCATTCTTAAACTCATGCTTAATGTATCCGTATAAAATGATGTTTACCACGATCAGGCAGCACAGGGAAAAGAAAGATATCAATGCCAGTATGAGGATGAGCTTATTTCCTATAACGGCGTTTTGAACATTCTTAACGCTGTTTGCAGTGTGGGCATGGCTTGTTTTAGCAATATTCTTGATTTCATCAATATTCACCAGGGGCTTATACAACAGTAGCGAAACCAACATCAATGCCAGCGCTACCCACAACAGGTTTTCGGTTCCAATAACGGGCACCAGCAAGGCGGTAAGCAGGTAGCCCGCGAGTTTTGCCGGAAGGTCGCTGGCGCTCACTACCGAGAACAGCCGCTTACTCTGGCGCACGTCAAAAAGCAGGGATGCCAGTCCCCAGAACTCGAGATTGTTAAGCAGGTACAGGATATTAAAGGTTGCCAGAAATGCAAATAAAAACCAGGGTTGTGTTTCCTGGCTCATGGTCATCAAAAAAAACAAAATGCTCGCCATATTGAAGAGCAGCACCACCAATACCAGTTTGGCTGCGGAAAACATATGTTCCAGCCGGTGGTAGATATAGGCGGCGATCCACAACAAAAAAGCGGATAGTACAAATACTTTTGGCAAATCCTGTATGGGGAGTTGCTGGAGAAAAAGGGTTATAGCGGTTGTAAAAACGATGGCGAGCGCGGCGCCCTGGAAAAATTCAAAAATAAACAGGCGGGATACCAGTTTACTTTCGGACTCCCGTACCTGCAGGAACGATAAAATGGATTGTCGTATGTTCAACGGACACTATTTTCAAAAAGCTACAATTTACTAAAATCCACTGTTTAACCATTATTAAAATGTAATGTAAAGGTTAACACCCGGGCAATGTTGTAAAACAAAAGAAACTTGACAGAGTTTTTGAAATGAATTATCTTTTGAGGGAGTATCAACCGGTAAAGAACGGAAATGTTTACATTTTAAAAATCCACCATATTGTTTTGCCCTCTTGGTTTCAATGTAAGTTCATAAACGATCAATTAGATATTTGATGAAAACTGTGGGTGCTATATTGCTGCTGTTGGTAGCCAGGTTGGCCTATACCCAAACAGATTACATGGATTCATTGAGAAATGCACTTTCTTCTAATGCTATCCCCGATACGCAACGCGTTCTTTTGCTGGCTAATTTGGGCGTTACTACTGCTTATATGAAACCGGATTCCGGAATTATTTATGCCCAGGAAGGGTTAAGCTTAGCCAGGAGCATACATTTTTTAAATGGAGAAATGCGGTGTAAGAAAAGTTTAGGTGAAACCATGTGGATTGTAGGTGAGTATGTTAAAGCGAACGAGTTATTGCTTGAGGTATTGAAATACGCGAAATCAAGAGATAATTGTAACGAGCAGATTCACGTATTGAGGATTCTGAGTGCAAATAACAGGGACCAGGAAAACTACGAAGATGCATTGAAATATAGCTACAATGCCATTGAGCTGTCTAAAGCATGCACGCCGGAGTATGACCTGCAATTGGAATTATCTTACCTGGAAACAGGATCGGCTTATACTGAAATGAATAAACTGGATTCTGCACTTTATTATTTACAAAAGGCAGCATTGGCAAGATACGGCTATGAAGGTTACAACGGGTTTAAGCTTTTAACAATCGGGCGTATTTATGCAAAGATGAAGAATGATAGATTGGCATTACAGTATTACCATACTGCCCTGGATACGCTTACCGGAACCAATAATTATAAGGATATTGCCACCGTCTATACGAGCATAGCGAAGTTGTATCAAAAAGAAGGTAATACGGATTCCACTATTTACTATGCTAAGGCTGGATACGATGTTGCCCGGGAAGGCTCGTTTAAGAAAGGGGTGTTTGAAACCACGCTATTTTTATCGGAAATTTATGAGGATCGCGATCCTGCGCTTGCATTCAAATATTTTAAAATCGCTACAGCCGCTAAGGATAGTATTTTCAGTCTTCAGAAAACAACACAGTTTCTTAATGCCCAATTTAATGAACAGTTGCGGCAACAGGAAGAACAGGCGAAGCAGATCAGCTATCAAACTAAAATACGGACGCTATCTCTGCTGGCAGCCCTTGGCGTTCTGCTATTGATCTCTGCGCTGCTTTATCGCAACAACAGGCTCAAGCAAAAATCCAGGATAGCAATTGAAAAAGCCTATGAACATCTTAAAGCCACCCAGGCCCAACTCATCCAGTCCGAAAAAATGGCTTCGCTTGGAGAACTTACTGCAGGCATTGCACATGAAATTCAAAATCCCCTCAACTTCGTCAATAATTTTTCTGAGGTGAATGGCGAACTGATTGAAGAGTTGCTAAGTGAAAAATCAAAAGAGAAAGGTGAAAGAGATGAGACATTGGAAATGGAATTGCTGAATGACATTAAGGAAAATGAAGAAAAAATAAACCATCATGGAAAAAGAGCCGATGCCATTGTGAAAGGCATGCTCCAGCATAGCCGCACCAGCAGTGGTGTAAAAGAACCAACGGATATCAATGCCTTGTGTAACGAATATTTACGCCTGGCTTATCATGGTTTAAGAGCAAAGGATAAAAGTTTCAATGCAACGATGAACACAGATTATGATGAAAGGCTGGGAAAAGTAAATGTGATTCCGCAGGATATGGGAAGAGT
>CAYMKT010000128.1:0-11005 GCA_964391065.1 uncultured Terrimonas sp.
CACCTCGGCACATATGGCTGCAAGGCTAAACAACTTACGGCTTACCTGAAGAGCATTTCCCCTTCCATCATCATTCTTAACGGCGACATCATTGATGCATGGCAGTTCAGTAAAAGCTATTTCCCTCCGGCGCATCTTAGCGTAATTAAAGAACTCATTAACAACATTACAATGGGTACCAGGGTGTTTTATATCACCGGCAATCACGATGAAGTATTGAGGCGCTATTCCGACTGCCGTATGGGAAATTTTGTATTAACTGATAAATTAGTATTGGAGATAGACGGGAAGATGACCTGGATATTTCACGGAGATGTATTTGATAATACAACAAAAGGAAGCGCAAAGTTTTTAGCTAAGCTGGGAAGCAGCGGTTATGGAGCGCTGATACTGGTGAATCGATTTATTAATATGGTGCTGAAGTTTTTAGGAAGAGAAAGAATTTCCCTGTCAAAAAGTGTAATGGAGGGGGTGAACAAAGCGGTTACAAAAATCAACGATTTTGAAATGACGGCGGCAGAACTGGCGATTCAAAAAAAATATGATTATGTGATTTGCGGTCATATTCATAAACCGCAAAAAAAAGTAGTGCGTAACGATAAGGGTGAGGTTACTTATTTAAACAGCGGCGATTGGGTGGAACATTGCACGGCTCTGGAGTATCATAAAAAAGATTGGAAAGTTTTTCAATTTAATGAATCGGATTTCCCCGAAATGAAGGTAGAAAAGGAACGGCCTGAACCTAATGTGGTTACCGATGAGATTAGCTTTTACATCAGCTCGTTAGCGGGGTGAGCATGGCATGGCCTATTGGGATATCGACTTTCTACATTAGACTGGAACCCTAAAAGGAATTGTATGAAAATATTCTATGCCGTACAGGCAACAGGCAACGGGCATATCAGCAGGGCAATGGAATTGCTTCCGCACTTACAGCAGTATGGAAACGTGGATTTGTTTTTGAGTGGAGCCAACAGCAGCCTGGCATTGGATGCACCGGTGAAATTCAGGAGTAAGGGCTTAAGCCTTTTTTATACCTGTACAGGCCGTCTTGATTATTTTTCTATGGTCAAAAAAATCGCCCCACTCCGTTTAAAAAAGGAAATCAGCGAACTGCCTGTAGAAAAGTACGACCTGGTGGTCAACGATTTTGAATGCATCACATCGTTGGCCTGCAGCCATAAAAAAATTCCTTCTATTCATTTCGGGCACCAGGCGAGCTTTATGTCCGGAAAAACGCCCCGGCCCGTCAAACCCAGCCCGGTTGGCGAATGGATATTGAAGCATTACGCTAAAGCAAGCGGATATGTGGGACTCCATTTTGAGCAATACGACGATTTTATTTTGCCACCGGTTATTAAATCGGAAATATGGAATGCTAACCGAACCGATGGCGGTTATATAACCGTTTATCTCCCTTCGTATTGCGATTGCGAGATTCGAAAGTTTTTTAAGGGCCTCATCAATTATCGTTTCCAGGTATTTTCAAGGGAAGTGTTGTCCGAAAAAAAAGAAGGACACCTTAGTTTTATACCCGTAGATAAAGCCCGTTTCAACGAAAGCTTGATTCACTGTTCCGCTATTGTGTGCGGGGCGGGCTTTGAAACGCCGGCCGAAGCATTACACCTCCGGAAAAAAATATTAGCGATACCTATCAAAGGTCAGTACGAGCAACAATGCAATGCCGCCGCACTCGAAAAACTGGGGGTAACGATACTGCCGGAATTGCCCAAAAATTTTCACCCGGTTTTTGAGCAGTGGCATGCCCATGCAAAACCTGTTGATATTCGTTTTCAATACAATGCCAGTCAAATTGTAGAAATAATGATGCGCAGGGCAGAATAAACAACATATTCTTTTGCTCAACATATACAGATCTTTATCAAATCATTCTTATCTCAACTTATTTAATAATGCAGGTTTTAACTTAACCGCTCACCAGGTCAGCCCCACAGTTCCATCTGCAGCGGAATGCATTGAAAGGTTTTTCTGTGATAGGGGCTCAACCCATGCAACAGAATAGCTTTTCGGTGTGCCGGTGTTCCATAACCTTTATTGGTATTCCAGCCATACTGTGGAAATGTTTCATGTAACTGGGTGATGTACTCGTCCCGGTATGTTTTGGCCAATACGCTGGCAGCAGCAATAGATGCAAAACGGGCATCGCCTTGTACCATGCAATGGTGGTTAATTTTTGGATAGGGATGGAAACGGTTGCCGTCAATCAGCAACAGTTCGGGCTGCATACTCAACTTGTCTAATGCCAGGTGCATAGCTTTAAACGAGGCATTTAATATATTGATGCGGTCAATTTCTTCATGGTCTACACTTGCCACCGCATAGGCAATGGCATTTTGCTCAATATAAACCCTCAATTCATCCCGCTGTTCGGGTTTCAATTGCTTGGAATCGTTGAGCACCGGGTGAAAAAAATGGCGCGGCAGAATTACCGCTGCTGCAAATACAGGGCCGGCCAAACAACCTCGTCCGGCTTCATCGCAACCCGCTTCAATCAATATGTCCTGGTAAAAAGGGGCTAACATATTATGCTGCAATGTTAAGAATAAAAAATCGTACAATACTTTTGCAGCTATGAACAAGTCGTTTTCTTCTTCGCCTAACCG
This sequence comes from uncultured Terrimonas sp., assembly GCA_964391065.1. Taxonomy (GTDB): domain Bacteria; phylum Bacteroidota; class Bacteroidia; order Chitinophagales; family Chitinophagaceae; genus Agriterribacter. Next base: position 2,625 of record CAYMKT010000128.1, read on the forward strand.
TGCCGTTGCATATTGGTTGCTGGCGGGTGTGGGTATGATTATTATACAGGTGCTGCTGGGAGGCATTACCCGGCTTACTGTTTCCGGGTTGTCTATTACGGAATGGAAACCCATAACAGGCATATTACCTCCCATTGGCGAGTTAGCCTGGCAGGCGGAGTTTGATAAATACAGGCAAACCGGCCAGTTCAGGTACCTGAACCCGGATTTTTCACTCTCGGATTTTAAATCTATTTTTTTCTGGGAGTGGTTTCATCGCTTTTGGGCCCGCATGTTGGGGATTGTTTTTATAGTTGGGTTCGTTTGGTTTATTGTGAAAAAGAGATTCAAGAAAGAAATGATTGCTCCGCTCATTATTCTTTTTTTGCTGGGGGCTTTACAGGGATTAATTGGCTGGATAATGGTAAAAAGCGGGCTGGTACCCGAAAAGTATTATGTGGGTCACGTTGAACTGGCAACGCATTTTGTTGCCGCACTGGTATTGCTGGTATATACCTTGTGGTTTGCTTTACAACTGCTTGTGCCGGGAGAGCAAGTGGTGAGGAATACCGGTTTAAAACGATTTACACTGGTTTTGCTGCTGCTCCTGTTTGTTCAGCTTACCTATGGCGGTTTTATGGCAGGGCTAAAAGCGGCAACCGCCGCACCTACCTGGCCTACCATTAATGGCCAGTGGTTTCCACCATCACTGTTTAATATGCCGGGGGTGGAGAATTATGTCAATAATCCATTTATGGTGCAGTTTATTCACCGGGCCATCGCCTACCTGCTGGTTGTTTTGATTGCGGTTTGGTTTTTTAAGACAAAACAGATCATTATTTCATCCTGGTTCAACCGGACAAAAGCATATCCCTTCATCCTGGTATTGCTTCAGGCAGTATTGGGCATATTAACGGTAATTTTTTCTCCTTCTGCAACTGCACTGGTGTGGCTTGGCGTATTGCATCAGTTTACTGCCATGTTGCTGCTGATATCGCTGGTATGGGTATTTTACCTGGTAAAGAAGTGATATCCCGCGGAGAAGCGCTTTAAACGGGCAACAAACCGGTGTAATTGATCGCTAATGCATATTATAATTGTTGTTATTTGCGTTAAATATCAAAGTATTATATTGCATTGATGCCCTTTGCTTCTAACATAAAAATCTATATAAAGGGGTTTTACTATTCCTTCCCGGTTCAATTATTTATTCTTCATTTAAGACGATACCAGGTTTTTCTAATTTTCTGGTTCATTTTGGTGAGCGCCATACAAGGCAATTTTATGAGCTCCTATGGCGCCGATTCGCTCTTTTTGGCCCCCGAATACCTCGGCGAAGTAAATGGCTTCAGTATGGCATTGGTGGGCATAGCAACGGGAGTTTTTATTATGAGTTGGAACATTACCACTTTTATCCTGTATAGCAACCAGTTCAAGTTTTTGGCCACTACCTCCAAACCTTTTTTAAAATACTGCATTAACAATGCCGTCATTCCGCTCCTGTTTCTTATTTATTTTGTTTCAAAAAGCATCTACTACGATCTGAACAAAGAACTGCTTAGCGGCTGGCGGGTTTTTTTATTGATCATAGGATTTTTATCGGGGGTGAGTTTTGCTTTCGTCATTTCGTTTTTGTATTTCTTTCGAACAGAGAAATCCATGATGCGTGTTATGGAACCGGTGTTCAGGGATCCCAAAGCCTTTGCGGCGCAGTTTGGTATAGGAGGCAAGCATTTTCACGAAAAAGGAATTTTGCATGTAGATTGGTTTTTTAACACGAGAATGAAACTGAAGAAGCCGCGCAATGTGGCGCACTATTCGCAGGAGTTTATCGACACTGTGTTTAAACGGCATCATTTTTCCGCAGTAATATCCATTATACTCGCTTTTTTGTTTTTGGCGCTGATCGGGATGCTGATGGACAAGCCTTTTTTTGTTATTCCTGCGGCGGCGGCAATTCTTCTCTTTTTTTCGGTTTTGATTGCAGGAGCCGGTGCGCTTACGTATTGGCTTAAAAGCTGGGCTTTCCCTATTTTATTGTTACTGGGAGTAATTCTGAATTTTTTATTTGAGAAGGAGATCATTGACCCGCGCAATAAGGCTTATGGTATTAACTATACCAACCGGTCGGAGCGGCCCGTATACAGCAGGGATAGTATCATGCAATTGTGTACGGTTGAACGAATGGAATCGGATAAAGCAAACATGATCGGCATACTTGAACGCTGGAAAGAAAGACAGGAAGAAGCAAAGCCTTTGTTTTATATTATTAATGTGAGCGGCGGCGGCACACGCTCCGCCACCTTTACAATTAACGTGTTACAACATCTCGACAGTATTATGCAAGGGCAATTATTAAAGAGAACATTTATCATTAACGGAGCTTCGGGAGGTATGCTGGGCGCTGCATATTACAGGGAATTGTTTCGGCTGAAGCAACAGGGCAAACCCATTAATTTGCTGGATCAACAGCATACCGAAAATATATCAAAGGATCTTTTAAACGCTCTTTTCTCCTCTTTTGTAACCCGCGACCTTTTTGCTCCGGCACAGCAGTTCACCGCCGGCAATTATACATATATCAAAGACAGGGGATATGCTTTTGAAGAACAGTTTAACCGGAATACCGGCAAGTTATTGAACTATACTTTAGGTGATATGATGGACGACGAAGCCAGTGCGAATATTCCACTCATGTTTTTTAATTCAACCATTACCAGGGACGGTCGTAAAATGATCATCAGTACGCAACCCGTCAGCTTTATGATGCGCAATTGGCCCGATTCGGCAGTGGGTATTACAGCAGAACCTGACGCCGTAGATTATGCTGCCATGTTTAAAAAGCAGGAACCCTATAATCTCAGGTTGCTTTCTACTTTGCGCATTAATGCAACTTTTCCATATGTACTGCCTAACGTATGGCTGCCTTCAACGCCTATCATTGACGTGATGGATGCAGGGATGCGGGATAATTTCGGACAGGAATCTTCCCTGCGCTTTTTGCATGTATTTAAAGACTGGATTAAAGCCAATACCGCCGGCGTTGTATTTATTCAGATACGCGACCGTAAAAATGGCGATTGGGACGAAGCGTATGAAGACCCAAGTATAACAGGTATGTTTACAAAACCCATTATGACGTTGCAGCACAACTGGATGAAGATGCAGGATTATTACCAGGACGAAATGATTCAGTATGCGTATTCGGGGTTCGGGTTTCCCTATACTAAACTCGCCTTTTCCTACACGCCGCAGCCCAAGCAAAAAGGCGCTGCTTTAAATTTTCATCTTACCCGTAACGAAAAATTAGATATCAAAAGCGCGCTTCAATCAACGTCAAATATCAAGGCATTTAAAGATGTCGGTAATCTGCAGTCGGCGGTTAAGGCCGGATTAAACGAAATGCATCGGGCACAACCCTAATGTTAAAAAAAGCTGAGGTTGGCCTGGGGTCTCCGTCAATATGCAAAGGAGCGTCATCTGCATTCTTAATCGTAAGATCTGCGGTTTGGAAATACATCACCCCTTCGCTTTTGTGCCTGATTTCTTTTAACTCCCCTTTCTTAATCTGGTGCAACACGGCGAACAGCATTTGCAGTTTATTCATCTTTTGAACAATAACAACATCCAGCAAGCCATCATTAATACTGGCCTTAGGCGCAATGGTAAACTGGTTACCAAACTGGTTGCTGTTGGCAATGCTGATAAAAAAGGCCGCTGTGATCAGGGTTTTGCCGTTCGCCCTTATTTCAAAGTTGTAGGGTTTTGCCTTAATGAAATTGGCATAGGTTTGTTTGATATAGGTAATCAGCCCCCTTGTGTTTTGCCTGGCGAAATCGTGCGCCACCTGGGCATCAAAGCCCAGTCCGCTCAACATACACGAAAATCCGTTGTTGATGGTAAAAGCATCGGTTAGTTGCGGTGTGCCGCTAAAAATAAGGTCAACCGCTTTGTGTGGGTTTTTGGGAATGCCCGATGATAATGCTAATCCGTTACCCGAGCCGCATGGAATCAACCCGAACGCGACGGGGAGATCTCTTAAGTTATGCACTACGCTGCTTATGGTGCCATCACCTCCGGCCACCACAATATCCGTTACGCCATTACGTACAATTTTTTCACGAATAGCATCATAATTTCCCTCCGCATTGGTAGCATATAGCTCAAATTCAATACCTGAAGCGCCCAGTTTTTTTTCAATAATTCGCTTGATTGTAGACTTGCTGCCCGTACCGGCAATAGGATTCAGTAAAAAGACAATGCTACGCTTCATACCTGCAAACTGAACGGCTTGAACAAAACCGGAATCGGATGGATTGCTTTTACTTTGACTTTATACAATGTCCAACACGATTACCACTCTATCGGACTGAAAGGTAATGTCGTTCCGGCGGGATAACCGCACTCATTAAGCGCGTTGGGGCGCTTTTTTCCTGCTTTTTAGAGCCTGGTTAATGGCGGCGGAAATATTTTGCAGCGTTGGTTTTCCTTCCAAACGCTGTCCGTTTACAAAAAGAGCCGGTACATCGGTAACCCCGGCATCAACAGCCTGCATTTGGTCGTCTCTTACATACCATCCAAATTTTGAATTCATCAGGTTATCCAGGAAGTGTTTGCCGGTAACCCCGGCATCCCGGGCATACCCTTTAAGGCTGATGGTACCCAAATTACGTTGGTGCTGCAGCAGTATATTGTGCATTTCCCAGAATTTCCCTTCCTGACCTGCAGCTATGGCAGCTTCGGCAGCTTTAAAAGAACGCTGGTGCACACGGGTAAGCGGAAAATGGCGGAAATTGTATTTTATCTTTCCCTTATATGTTTCCAGCAATTGCTGCATTACATCATGAATTTTGGCGGTATCGGCGCTTTCGTAATCACCATATTCCTCAACCAATACCTTTGCATCCGGGTCGCCAACAATCATTTCTTTAGGCGGTATAATCCTTTCTTCTACTTTAAACTTCATATTCCAGTCTTTTTAGATTAATCAATAAGGACAAAATAAATGCCATTTCACCACAACTCGGCTAAACTGATATAATATATTATGCAATACGGTAAAGATTAACAATTTAAGGTGATTTTCAACGCATTATCACAATATACAACATTGTGACATATTGTCTTGCAATCGACATCACATATTTAATGAAAATCCGGTAGGTTTGAAATATCTATTTTTTACATTAGTATATGCCTAAAACAGAAGAGTCAGAGATAAGATTTCTCGAGGGTCCTCAATCCAGGTGGGCCGATTTTACCTTTACGCTGAAGGTGCTGACAGAATTTATAACCGGCTTTAGAGCCCTGCATTTTGTAGGGCCTTGCGTCACGATTTTTGGCTCAGCGCGATTTAAAGAAGATCATGCATATTACATTTTAACCCAAAAGCTTGCCGGGGAAATCGCCAAACTCGGATTTACCATAATGACCGGCGGCGGGCCGGGCATTATGGAAGCAGCTAACAGGGGCGCTAAGGAAGTTGGGGGCCGGTCGGTTGGCTGTAATATTATATTGCCACATGAACAGCATCATAATCCCTATCTCGACAAATGGGTGAACATCAAATACTTCTTTGTTCGCAAAACACTGTTGCTCAAATATTCATATGCTTTTGTGGTGATGCCCGGCGGATTTGGCACACTTGACGAGTTTTTCGAGTCGCTTACGCTTATCCAAACCAAAGTGATCAAAGCATTCCCCATCATTGTTTTTTGTAAGGATTTTCACCGGGAACTGATGGATTATATTCAAAAGCTAATTGCTGCCGGTACCATTTCACCCGGCGACCTGGATTTGGTATTGGTTACCGACTCGATTGAGGAAGCAGTGGAACACATTAAAAAAAATAGTATAGACCAGTTTGGGCTGAAGTATGCCGAACCTAAACCTGCACGCTGGTTGTTTGAAAGAAAGGGCTTCTAACGATATATACAGCCATGTTTTTGCAGGTGTTTGAACACCGATTGGTTCAAACCTGCAGCAATTCCCGGTAAATATTGTAATTCTCATTGTCGAAACAAACAAATACCAGCTTTTGTATATTACCGCAGTCCGCCAGGAAAGCGGCAACGGCTGCAATAGCAGTTTGGGCAGCCAGCAGCTTTGGAAAACCATATACACCTGTGCTGATGTTAGGAAATGCAATAGTTTGAATGGCGTTGTTCTCGGCCAACCTGAGGCTATTGGAATACGTATTGGAGAGTAATTCCTTTTCCTGCTGGTTTCCACCCTTCCAAACCGGCCCAACCGCATGAATAACATATTTGCAGGGTAAATTCCCGCCAGTAGTGATTACTGCCTCGCCAGTTTTGCAGCCCCCTTGTTTACGGATGATCGCTTTGCATTCCTCTAATATGGTTGCGCCGCCCGCCCTGTGAATGGCTCCGTCAACCCCGCCGCCTCCGAGCAAGGAATTATTTGCCGCATTTACAATCGCGTCAACTTTTAGGGTGGTGATATCACCCAATAAAACGGAGCATTGGGAACACAACATAGCAGGAAGAAAGCATGAAAGTGAAAGGTGAAAGAAAAACCATACAACCACATGGGAGCGGTTGTATGGTTTTTGTACATAAAAAAATGCCGTGTTACAACAAGGTAGCTTCCATCGTAATGGCGGTGTTCAGCAATTTCGAAACAGGACAGTTGGCCTTCGCGTCTGCCGCGGCTTCATCAAATTTTGCCTTATCAATGCCGGGAATTTTTGCTTTGAGCACGAGGTGCGAAGCGCTGATGACTCCATCGGCAAGGGTAATAAAACATTCGGTTTGAATTTCATCGGCGGTGAATCCGGCCTCATTCAATACGAAAGCGAGTTTCATACTAAAACAACCTGCATGCGCGGCGGCTATCAGTTCCTCCGGGTTGGTTCCAACGCCATCTTCAAAACGCGACTTATACGAATACTGTGTTTTATTGAGCACACCGCTTTGTGTGTTCACTACTCCTTTGCCATCTTTGCCTGCGCCGTTCCATACGGCAGTTCCTGAACGTTTCATGATGATATATAATTTAATGATTACAAAAAAAGCGCAATAAGTTTCACGGAAGGGACCAGAATCGGAAAAATGAAACTACAAAATCATCGTATTCATTTTGATTTTGCCGGCACTAAGTTCCGAAATCTTTTTCAGCCTTCGCGGTGATACGGATAATTTTACAAACTGTTTTTTCGGGTTTTCCTATTTCCAGGTACGGTAACGCTTCCGGGTAATTTTAGAAACTGCAATTTGCCATACCCGTAAGAACAGATAATTTCATATTTTAAACAAAAGCCATATTCATGCCATCTATTGCTTCCAAACTTCCGCATACCGGCACTACCATATTTACGGTAATGAGTTCGCTGGCAGCGGAGTATAATGCCGTAAACCTGGGGCAGGGATTCCCCGACTTTGCAATGAATGAAGCCCTGGTTGCCAAAGTAAATGAAGCCATGATGCAGGGGTATAACCAGTATATGCACATGAATGGCTATATGCCCCTGAGAGAAGTATTGGCCGAAAAGATAGAGTATTTGTATAACGCAAAGGTTAATCCCGATACGGAAATAACCATTACACCCGGTGGCACTTATGCTATATATACTGCGCTGACCAGTGTGCTGCAGCCCGGAGATGAAGTGATTATTTTTCAACCGGGGTACGACAGTTATATTCCTAACGTAATCATTAATGGCGCAAGGCCCGTACTCATTCCTTTACACTATCCCAGCTATACCATTGATTGGGAAGCGGTGCGCAGGGCCATTACTCCGCGCACCCGTATGATGATGCTCAATTCGCCCAATAACCCTACCGGCGCTATATTGATGGCGGAAGATATTGAAGCATTGCGGCAAATTGTAAAGGGAACAGATATTTTCATACTCAGCGATGAAGTGTATGAACATGTGATATTTGATGGACAACCGCATCAAAGCATGCTGCGCTATCCCGACCTGCTGGAAAGGAGTTTTGTATGCTTTTCCTTCGGTAAATTGTATCACTGCACGGGCTGGAAGATCGGGTATTGCGTAGCGCCCGCTGCTGCTATGAAGGAGTTCAGGAAGGTGCACCAGTTCAATTGTTTTTCAACCGACAGTCCCAAGCAGGCGGCGCTGGCTTCTTTTTTGAAGCAGCAAGACCAATACGAATCGCTGGGGAATTTTATACAGCAGAAAAGAGATTATTTCCTGGAGCTGATGAAGCACACCCGGTTCAAAATGCACCAATCGCACGGCAGTTATTTTATTTTGGGTAGTTATGGCCATTTCAGCGATGAGGCCGAAAAAGACATGGCCATCCGCATTACCAAAGACTTTGGCGTGGCCTCCATCCCGGTTTCGGCATTTTATCAAACATCTACCGATAACAAAGTACTTCGCTTTTGTTTTTGTAAAAAAGAAGAAACGCTGGAGA
>CAYMKT010000129.1:0-10847 GCA_964391065.1 uncultured Terrimonas sp.
TGAGTAAATATTTACAGGAGTCGTGGCAACTATTCTCATTGAGACCTGTTAAAATATATAATGAACGAAATAATCTCCCTGACAGGGGACTGGTTTACGTATTACGTGGGTTGCTCTCCTCTAAGTATAAGCTTTATGCGTGGTTTTTTATTTCATCAAGTCTCTTTCATTCTTCTATCCTTTCCTATCTTAGCAAATACAACAAAGAAGTTGATATGGCCGCACGAACCGACTTGTTTTCCAGCCCCGATTACCTGCTATTGGATGATTTGCTCACGGAGGAACAAAAAATGATCCGTGAAAGCGTGCGGTCGTATGTAAAAAAGGAGATTTCTCCCATCATTGAGGAACATGCCCAAAATGCAACATTCCCCGAACATATCGTGAAACAGTTGGGCGAAATGGGCTGTTTTGGTCCAACCATTCCCACCACATATGGCGGCGGCGGACTGGATTATACAAGCTATGGACTAATGATGCAGGAACTGGAAAGAGGCGATAGCGGAGTCCGTTCTACCGCTTCTGTTCAGGGCAGTTTAGTAATGTTTCCCATATACGAGTACGGCAGTGAAGCACAACGCAAAAAATACCTCCCAAAGCTGGGTAGTGGCGAATGGCTGGGTTGCTTTGGTTTAACCGAGCCCAACCATGGCTCTAATCCGGCTGGCATGCTTACCCATTTTAAAGACGCAGGCGATCACGTAGTACTGAATGGCGCTAAAATGTGGATCAGCAATGCGCCTTATGCCCAGGTAGCGGTGGTGTGGGCTAAGGACGAAAATGGCGACATCCGCGGATTGATTGTTGAAAGAGGAATGGAAGGCTTCAGCACTCCCACCACCCACGGCAAGTGGAGTTTACGCGCCTCTGCTACCGGCGAACTGGTTTTCGACAATGTAAAAGTTCCCAAAGAAAATATTCTGCCGAATGTAAAAGGGTTAAAAGGACCGCTGGGTTGTTTAACCAAGGCACGCTTTGGTATAGCCTGGGGCACCATCGGTGCGGCAATGGATTGCTATGATACGGCATTAAGATATTCCAAAGAAAGAATTCAGTTTGACCGGCCCATAGGAGGTTTTCAGTTGCAACAAAAGAAATTGGCCGAAATGATCACTGAAATTACAAAAGCCCAATGGCTGAACTGGCGCGTAAGTGTATTAATGAATGAAGGAAAAGCCACCCCTCAGCAAGTAAGTATGGCCAAGCGCAATGGCTGTGAAGTAGCTGCCAATATTTGTCGTGACGCCCGGCAGATCCTGGGCGGAATGGGCATTACCGGCGAATATTCCGTAATGCGCCATATGATGAACCTCGAAAGTGTGATTACCTACGAAGGTACACATGACGTACATTTACTGATAACCGGTATGGACATCACCGGGCTCAATGCCTTTAAGTGAAATAAGAATATGAAAATTTTCTTGCTGGGCTTTATGGGAACAGGTAAAACCTATTGGGGGCGTCGTTGGTCGGAGCAGCAGCAGATGCGTTTTTTTGACCTTGATACTGAAATTGAAAAAAAATCCGGCGTTACCATTCCCATACTTTTTGATCAGTTTGGTGAGGATTTTTTCCGGGAAAAAGAAAAGGAAACATTACATAGTTTTGAAAAGGAAGATCACCTGATTCTTTCTACCGGTGGCGGAACTCCGTGTTTCTATGACAATATGCTATGGATGAATAAAAATGGGTTGACGATATACCTGGATAGCCCACCGGAGGTCTTAAAGAGAAGGTTGCTGGATGAAAAAGAACATCGCCCGCTGATCAGGCAATTAGATGAAAAAGCATTGGATAACTATATCAAAAACAAATTACAGGAAAGAAATAAATTTTATTTCCAGGCTCAAATAATATTACCTGCCGAATCCATTTCAGATACTACCTTTAACGAAATCAAGAATAAGTATGTCTAAACGATTTATACAGTATGGCTGCGTGCTTGCCATCATCAGTATTATACTCGGGGCATTTGGCGCCCATGCCATAAAAAAATCGGTTGAACCGGATGCTTTTGCCACTTTTGAAACCGGCGTGAGATACCAGTTTTACCATACGTTCGCCATTCTTGTTGTGGGCGTTCTGTACAGAAGAATGCCCGGAAAACTGATGGAATGGGCCGGTATTCTTTTCCTTTCCGGTATTCTTTTATTTAGTGGCTCGCTATACCTGCTGACTTATTTAAATACAACAGAAAATGCAGGATTGAAAGGAGTAGGCGCTATTACTCCGTTGGGTGGACTTTGTTTTATAGCGGGCTGGATATGCCTGTTTATACAGACCTTTAAACCTAACCAACGCCAGGAAAAACGAAAAGAGCCTACGCATTAAAACCTCCGGGTTCTTCAGAATTCTGCTTCCAGCACGGCATAGGTGCCCTTATCGTTCTCCAGGTAAAAAGCGCCGGAAATGAGTTGCATTCTTTTATGAATAGTTGCCAGTCCATTATCGGGGCTACCCGGCATACCATCACCAATACCAATTCCATTGTCTTTTATTACAATCACCAGGCGATCTTCCACGGAAATGCCCAATTGTACGTGCGTAGCCTTTGAATGTTCAACTATATTGCTTAATATTTCTTTCACCGAAAAAAAAATATTGCGCCGTTTTATTCCACTAACCTCAACAGACGGTATCTCATCGGTGATTTTTATGTCGTAAGACAAAGCATTGTTTTCAAAAAACTCCAGGGTATACGTCCTTAAATAGGCCACGAGGCAGATGAGTGTATCATTATTAGGGCTCATGCTCCAAATAATCACATTGATCTTATCCAGCAAATCATTCGCGGATTGGGATATTTTTTCTATATCCGGCAGGTTGGCCTTGTTGATCCGGTGTTTAGCGAGTTCACTCATTAACCGGATAGCGGTCATACCCCCGCCTAATTCATCATGCATATCCGCCGATATCCGGTTTCTTTCATCCTGCTCGGCCTGGATTGTGGCTAATTGTTTTTCAAATCCTCTTTTCTCCGCGAGCAGGTTCCGGTTATCCTCAATCTTTATTTTCTCAACCAATTCCTGTCTTCCCTTATAAGTTAATCCCAGGAGAAAAAAAATCAGTTCAGTTACCACGCCAAGATCATAGTAAAAAAGAGAGGAGGAAAAAATACTTGTTTCCGGAACCTGGACTACGGAAATAGCAAGTGAAACAGAACCAAAAGCAAGCATGCACAGATTTCCATATACCAGGTAATTGACCAATCTGTTATGCTGCCTGAAACCTAAAACAACAAATAACAGTACCCCTGCCAATATCGTACATTTAATAAGATTTTCCAGTTGTTCTATGAATACTACATTATTGCCCCGAAAATACACGAAGGAGTGAATAACAATAAATCCGATATATATCCATTCTATTATTTTCAATACTTTATCCAGGGATGGATATTGGATACGGGTGCTGAGAAAGTATCTTATAAAAACGATATAGCACAAAACTCCTGTAATAAAGAGCAGAAAATCGAGATATTCTTCAAAAAAATAAATGAAATCATTTGCAGACCCGTTTAAATAACTTTTCGAAAACAATACGAAAGCAATAAGCGTCGCATATAAACAATAATATAGAAATTCATCCTTTGCCGTTAATATATAATTTGCCAAAGCAAACAAAATCATCATACCCATAGTCCCCACCAGCATATAGTTAAAAATGTCTGGCAAAACCGTTTCGCTTTGCATTAATGCCTCATATGTTTTAAGATACCCGGGATGCAGCAGGTTGATGGAAAGCCTGTTTTTCCTGATTTCCACTGGCTGTAGCTGCATGTAGTACACGTTCGTTTCATGGGGAGTCGCAACAATACGCCTGAACGCATTCGCACTTCCACTGTCAGGAATATTACGAGGTAGCGCCGATACGTTGCCGCTAACCGCCGCCTTAAATAAATGAACGGATTTAAAATAGTAGCCGGGGTACAGATAAAGATATCTGGTGCTGTCTGACGTATTGGTAAGCAAAAACCTGATGTAGATATGTTTTGTATTAAGATTATCCTGAATCAAGCCCGATGGAGGAAGTTGTTTTGACGCTGTGCGATACGGTAATGAAGAAATACCTGATACATCTACAGCGCTGTCGGCAAACGCGATGTCGTACTGATTTAACTCAAGCGCAAGCACATCGGTAAATGTATTGGGATCAATATAGTCGGGATAATTACGTTCCTGGGCAGAGCCAACAAAAAAAAAGAAAGGTGCAATAATAACAGGTAATAGTTTCAAGATTTTATGCACAGTGTTATGGTTAGGAGAAAAATAGTGACCCCAAATATAACATTTTGGCATTTTGCCTGCAAATGGTTCTAATTGCACAAAGCCTCATCTTATCGTCTTATCTTTGCCGGTATTTAACCATAGGTTTGCAGTTACATGGCCAATAAACTAAAAAACAATAAGTCCAAATCGCCTGATCCTGAAAAACTTACCAGTGATAAAGCCGAAAAGATTAAAGTGAAGGAGTTGGTAAAGGATGAACGGACCCATAAAATACTGGGCACGGTTCTGTTGCTTACGGCATTTTTTCTGTTCATCGCATTTACTTCTTATATTTTTACCTGGCGGCAAGACCAGGACAAGGTATTCCAGGGTTTCTCCGCCTTTTTGTTTGGTGATAATGTAGAAGCGGCTAACCTGCTCGGCCGTATTGGCGCTTATGTTTCACACCTGTTTTTTTTCAAGGGTTTTGGAATGTCTTCCTACCTTTTTTGTGTTTTCTTTTTTATTGTGGGCGTCAATTTATTATTTGGAAGAAAGGTCTTTTCGCCCTGGCGCAATTTCAGGTATATTGTTGTGGGACTTATTTTTTTCAGCACGGCACTTGCATTTGTTACCCAGGGCAGTGGGTTTCCCTGGGGCGGAGAGGCTGGCAATATAAGCAGCGCCTGGCTAAGTGGATTACTGGGGCAACTTGGAACAGCAGCTTTATTAATTGTGGCAGGCTTTTCATTTTTTATCTGGAGATTTAACCCCACTTTTGCATTGCCTGTGAAAAAGTCAAAATTTACCGGGGACTACAACGATGGAAAATTAGTGCCTGTAGACAATTCCTTCACGGAAGAAGCGAAATTATTTACAGAAGAAAATATAAACAGGGATGCCAAAGGTAATACGCTGAAGGATCATGGAAGAATTGTAGTAATACCTCCTGCCAATGGCGCCGATAGCTTAGCCGATAAATTAGGCCTGTCAGAAATTGAACCGCCAATTTCACCTGCGCCGCGGGGTACCACATCAAAGAAGAAAACAGAAGAAGAATTAGAACTGGAACTGCAAATTAACGACTCCGATAATATGGAGGAAGAAGCCGAGGGTGATTTTCAGGCAGAAGCGGACGCTGCAATAAAAAAAGTGCAAAACCTGCCACCATACGACCCGGTTCTTGATCTGAAAGATTATCAGTATCCGTCGCTCGACTTGCTGGAAACCCACGGAAGCGAAAAAATTGTACTGGATTCTTCTGAATTGGAAGCCAACAAGCACCAGATCATCAGCACGCTCAAAAACTATGACATCGATATCCGCCAGATATCTGCTACGGTAGGCCCCACCGTTACTTTATATGAGATCGTTCCATCGGCGGGAGTTCGGATTTCGCGGATAAAAAACCTCGAAGATGATATTGCACTGAGTCTTGCAGCCTTAGGCATCCGGATCATCGCTCCCATTCCGGGGAAAGGTACAATTGGTATTGAAGTGCCCAATGTAAAAAAGACAATTGTGAGTATGAAAGGGCTTTTATCTTCCGACAAGTTTCAGCAAAATAAATTTTCACTGCCTATAGCCTTAGGTAAAAAGATAGATAACGAACACTTTATAGTAGACCTTGCTACTATGCCGCACCTTTTAATGGCCGGTGCAACAGGCCAGGGTAAATCGGTTGGTATTAATGCCATACTGGTATCGCTTTTATACAAAAAACATCCTTCGCAACTGAAACTGGTGATGGTTGATCCCAAAAAAGTGGAGTTAAGTTTATACCGGCTGATAGAAAAACATTTTTTAGCTAAATTACCCGGCGAGGAAGAATCGATCATTACGGATACCAAAAAAGTGGTGCATACGCTTAACGCCTTATGTATTGAAATGGATAACCGCTACGACCTGCTTAAGGAGGCAGGTTGCCGGAATATAAGAGAGTACAACGAAAAGTTTGTAGCCAGAAGGCTTAATCCCGAAAAGGGACACCAGTTTTTACCGTTCATTGTTTTGGTAATAGATGAGTTTGCAGATCTGATTATGACGGCAGGTAAGGAAATTGAAATGCCGATTGCGCGATTGGCACAATTGGCCAGGGCCGTTGGTATACATCTTATCATTGCCACACAACGGCCATCGGTAAATATTATAACGGGCACTATAAAGGCTAACTTCCCTGCCAGGGTAGCCTTTAAGGTTTCTTCAAAAATTGATTCCCGAACCATTTTAGATACGGGTGGCGCTGAACAACTGATTGGCCGGGGAGATATGCTGGTGTCGTATAATGGCGAAGTAACCAGGGTACAGTGTGCGTTTGTTGATACTCCCGAGGTTGAAAAAGTGGTTGATTTTATAGGTGAACAGAGGGGTTATCCGCAACCCTTTTATTTACCGGAATATATTGATGAAAAGGAACTGGAAGGTAGAGATTTCGATTCGGGTAACCGCGACCCCTTATTCGAAGAAGCAGCGCGACTTATCGTTCAAAGTCAAATTGGATCAACATCACTGCTACAACGCCGTATGAAATTAGGCTACAATCGCGCCGGGCGATTAATGGATCAACTGGAATCTGCCGGCATTGTAGGACCCAACCAGGGCAGTAAAGCGAGAGATGTACTATTCAAAACAGAAATAGAATTAGAGGAATTTTTGCAGGCATTGTAATTTAAACAATTTATTAGCGCATCACATTAAACTATATTGCTACTGCAGGCGTCAAAGCCGCAACGATTATTATTTTTACAATCAATAACAAAAGTGATGAAAGGATTATTAACTACTACCCTATTGCTGACTTTATTTACGATTTCCGGACTCGCACAAACTTCAACCGGCGCGCTCGGAAAAAACGATCCGGACGCTAAAAAAATACTCGACGGTGTAACTGCTAAATTTAAAACTTACACTTCTGTTAAAGCGTCGTTCGTGCTGCAAATTGAAAACGCTGCAGGCAAGGTACAGGGTACCAAGGAAGGGACCGCTTACATGAAAGGCAACAAATACAAGGTAGAATTAGCCGACCAGGACATTTTTTGCAACGGAGAAAAATCATGGACCTATGACAAAGCGGCCAATGAAGTGCAATTGAGTAAATTTGATCCCACCGGTAACAACTTTACTCCTCAAAAAATATTCACCAACTTTTATGATAAGGATTTTTTGTATAAGCTGAACGATGAAAAAACCGAAAAAGGAAAAACGCTGCAGGAAATAGAATTAACCCCCACCGATAAAAACAAGTCATTTTTTAAGGTGCTGGTTTTTGTAAATAAAGCCACTAAAAATATTGTTTCCACAAAATTGTTTGAAAAGAATGGCAACCGTTATTTGTACAATGTTACCAGCTTTGTTCCCAATGTTAAATTAGAGGACGTTTTTTTTACTTTCGATCCCAAAAAATATCCGGGGGTTGAGGTGATAGACTTGGAGTAGGTATGAGGTATCAGGTGTCAGGTGTCAGCCGTCAGCTATCAGTGTCTTGGTATTGGCTGAGCGTTAGGTATTTCCCTGCGTATTCGTTCCCCACCGGAACGAAGAAATAGCAAATCCGCAAATGTCCAGCACCCGATCAACTACTGTGGCTGCTACGGCTTCTATGGTTTGAGGGCGATTGTAAAAAGACGGTGTTGCAGGACAAATAATTCCACCCGCCAGCGTTATGGTTTCCATATTCCGAATATGGATCAGGTTATACGGCGTATCTCTTACCACGCAAACCAGCTTTCTTCTTTCTTTTAAGATAACATCCGCCGCCCTGGTAATAAGGTCATTTGAAATGCCATTAGCTATTCTGCCCAGTGTGCCCATCGAACAGGGAATAATGATCATGGTATCAAACTGTCCGGATCCGGATGCAAAGGGTGCGTTAAAATCGTTCTTTCCATAAATTTTAACAGCATATTGATCGTACGATTCATTCTCCAATTCGGTTTTCCAAACCGTTTTCGCATTGTCTGTAATCACCAGCGCAAGCTCATTCCATTGATTGGAAATGACCAGTAATTTATCAATGATTTGCCGGGCATATAAGGAACCGCTGGCTCCGGTTACGGCAACAACAATTTTCCGTTCCAATTCTGAGTTATATTTGTGTAATTAAAAGGAATCAAGTGCAAATATCCGGTATTTTAATATGGATTGGCATAGCCATTTGCCTGCCGGGCACGAAGGCCGCCCCCACTGCTGCGTTCACTTTTCAGGATACAGCAATAGTAAGTTCCCCTAAAAATGAAAAACTGCGATGGCTTACCCTCGCAGAAGCTGAAGCAAAAAACATTTCTCAAAAAAAAGCAATCATCATCGATTTGTATACCGATTGGTGTGGCTGGTGTAAAGTAATGGATAAAAACACTTACACCAACGAAGATGTTATTCAATATATTCAGGATAAGTTTTACCCGGTAAAAATAAATGCGGAAAGCAGGGAACCGCTCAGTTGGCGCGGAAAACAATATGAGTATAACGGCAATTACAAAGTACACGAGTATGCTATTCTGTTAACCGGTGGGCAGCTCTCTTACCCCTCCACTGTTATTTTACCGGCAGACGGTTCCGCCCCGCAGGTTATTCCCGGATATTTGAAGCCTGCTGAAATGGAACTCATATTAAAATATTTTGGTGAGGGATACTATGGTAAAACCCCATTTGAAGCCTACAGGAAGGCGTTTGCCGCGAGCTGGAAATAAATTTTTCGTTAACAACAATATAAAAATCAACCGTCTCGTTATATGTCTGGTTTTTCATAGGATATTGGATTTAAAACGGGGCAGGATTTCCATCCAGCCCTTTTTCTTATCTTCATGGCTCCCATAAATTACTGTTTACCCGCCTGTTTCTGCTAAGCATACCGCTTTATTAAAATTAATCTTGAGCTTCATGCAACATTCTTCACGGAATTACTGTCTCATTATTGGTTTTTCATAGGATATTGGATTTAGAAACGGGCCGGATTTCCATCCAGCCCTTGTTTTTTTATATTACCCCCAAACTCTAATATTTTTTTATTTAATACGTAATATCCCTGACTTTCGTTGCAAAACGCTAAAACTACTACGTTATTTTACCATATATCAATCCTGTAAGGCTAAAAAATTACCTGGTATAAATACTAAAACTAAAAAAACTATCTATATTCGGTTTTTCATAGGATAAGGTTTAATGGTTAACGGTTAAAAGATTAGAGCCCCTCCCGATTTATCGGGGGGGTTTAATTTTTTTGGGCCTCCAGGTTCAGTGCATTTTTGTTATACAGCGGCAACTTTCTATATTTGAATAAACACCAACACCATTTCGGCAAATGTCCGGCAGCCTGCTTCACCATATCGCGCTAACCATGGTTCCGCACATTGGCGATGTGCATGCCAAAGAGCTCCTGCAACATTTTGGCGGAGCCGAAAAGGTTTTCACCGCAAGGAAATCTGAACTCGATCGTTTTCCGGGAATCGGTACTGTACGGTCAAAAAGTATTAAATCATTTACCGGCTTTAAAAGAGCAGAAGAAGAACTCCGCTTCATTGAGAAATATAAAATAAAAGTACTTACACAACTTAGTGAGGACTATCCAAGGCGACTGCTGAATTGTTATGATGCGCCACAGGTCTTGTATTACCGGGGCAACGCAAACCTCAACGAACAGAAGATAGTAGCTGTAATAGGAACCCGTAACCCCACCGATTACGGGAAAGAAATGACCTGTAAAATTATCGAAGATTTAACACAGCACAGGGCGCTGATAATAAGCGGACTCGCATATGGGATAGATGCTTTGGCGCACAGAACATCGCTGAAAAATAAATTACAAACCGTTGGGGTTTTAGCCCACGGGCTGGACCGCATTTATCCGGACGCCAACGAGGCACTTGCAAAGGAAATGACTGCTCATGGTGGATTATTAACTGATTTTATGTCGGGAACAAAACCGGATAAACAAAATTTTCCAAAAAGAAATCGAATAGTGGCAGGCATTGCTGATGCCACTGTGGTGGTTGAAACGAATATGAGCGGTGGAAGTATGATAACAGCCGAGTTGGCTAATAACTATAATAAAGATGTATTTGCAGTGCCCGGTAAAACCACCGATGCCAAAAGTGTTGGCTGCAATTATCTCATCAGAAGCAATAAGGCCGCTTTAATTACTTCCGGCAAAGATATTACCGAGTTCATGAACTGGTTTAACTCCGCAGCAACAAGGAAACCAAGGCAAAAAGAATTGTTTATTGAACTCGCGCCTGCAGAAAAAAAGATACTGGAAATCGTTTCACAAAAGGAATCCATTTCTATCGACGATATTAACCTGCAAAGCGGATTGAGCAGCAGCAGCATTGCGGCTGCCATATTAAACCTGGAGTTGAATGACCTTATTACAAGCCTTCCGGGTAAAATATACAAGGTTACCTGAAGAACCGGAAATGCATTGGCAAATGCAACTATTCTTTATAGCGTGTCCGCAGCCCTGTTCAGAACAAAATTTGGAAGCTATTTATCCTCTGCCCTATCTTTGCGGATGGCAACAATAATTAACTCCGCAAAAGACAAATTTCCAAAAAAATTTTTTGGTGAAGGATTAACCTTCGATGACGTATTGCTGTTACCTGCCTACTCGCAGGTGCTCCCGCGCGATGTAGATATCAGTTCAAA
>CAYMKT010000130.1:0-10721 GCA_964391065.1 uncultured Terrimonas sp.
CGAAAACAACTCCACGGTGTATTGTCGCCACCCGCCTGATCCTTCCTGTTTTCGTAATAACCTCTCATAAATGATTCGGCTCCCGACCAAACCGTTTGCACCATGCCCTGGAAGTTGGATTTCATTGCTGCGGTGGATTCTTGCCGGAAACCAATCATATCATTGAGTTGACTAACCGCGATAGATGGATTGCGCCAGGGACAGGTAACCACGTTCAGGCCCTTCATAGCGAAATATACCGCTGTTTTGTCGGGCCGTTCATAGTGCCAGTCGCATATCATAATGTCCTTTGGAATCATATCTATCGCCCGCCAGGTATCGTTGTGGCTGGCCTCCCACATGCCAAGCCCGGTAGTATATCCATCCAGCAAACGGTCGCCCCATATCCATAATTTTCTTTTAGACAGGGCCAGGTGATTACGAATGCGGGTTACTTCACCGGCAAATAAAACAGATTTATCTTTTCCGCGGCAGCGCGGACATTTCTCGTCGCCAATATAAAACACTTCATCCATGCCGGCATGAAAGGCATCCGTTTCAAAGGCATCACAGATTTCATCCATCAATGCAAATACTATTTTATGAAGATCGGGATGCAGCGGGCAATAGCTTTTGCAGTATAAACTGTCTGCATTCGGCCATTGGTATTTGACCGGCATTTTTACATGCGGAGTTTCATCAAACTGCGGATATTGAAGGAGCAGGTTGTGGGTTTTATTCGCCCAGGACTGGTGTCCGAGCAGGTTTACCTGTGGTATTACCCTTATCGCATGGGCACGGCAGGCTGCTACTATTTTTTTTACATCAGCCGGTGACAGGGCAACACTGTCGCGCAGTTCAGGATGAGTTTTGTACTGATAATTAAAATCTACCCGCAAAATAAGCGTGTTGACTTTGCGGGGAGCCAGTTCCTTATTAATAAATACAACGAAGGAATCAACGCCCTTTGCGGATGGCGCCGCAATACAGAATCCACGAACAGGCAATAAGCTGTCTAAAGATGTCTGTGCAGGAACTGCTGTACTTGCCGTAAAGTAAACGACAAAGAAGATCAATAGTATGTTGATTTTTTTCATGCCCTAAAGTAAAACTTATTTGAATAGTAACTCGCTTCAAAATGTTATATGATATTTGAGCAGCTTCGGTACCGGTGAACCACTATTTTACAGCGTTCTATTCTTTTTATGGAGTTGCGTTATATTCGCGTTGTTCCCCGCACAGGGAAAACAGCGATACCACCCCGGAAATAGTAGTTTAGCTATAGTTTTCAAAGGGCGAACTGGATTTCAAAATCTTATATTATGCTTTCAGTGAATTTCGTTTCTGCACAAAATGGCCGTTTTTCTTTTCTCTCAGCAGGGCGATTGATTGGCTTGCTGCCGGTTTTCTTGGTCTGTTGCATTACCACTGTTTCGATAGCACAGGAAAATTCATTGCAATGGCAGACTGTGGCGCCCGGCGTGTGGAAAGCCGTGGCCGGTGTTCCGGAAAAAATCAGTCCATTGGGCATTGCGGATGTTCAACCTGATAGGGCAGCACTGACTGCATTAGGACAACCATCGTTCCCGGCTTACTTACAGGAAAGCGTAACCGAATACTTTGATGGCAAGACTATTTTTCGCTTTCCGCTCGAAAAGGAAGAACAGATTTTCGGACTTGGTTTGAATTTCAAATCGGTGCAACAAAGGGGCACTATTAAGGAATTGCAGGTAGATCATTATGGTGGCAGGGATGATGGCCGCACTCATGCACCTGTTCCGTTATACATATCTGAAAGAGGCTATGGTGTGTTAATCAATGCAGCCCGCCATATTAAAGTTTATGCAGGTATTGCCGTACGAAAAGACAGCAAAAATCCGCCTGCTGAAATGAACAGGAATACGGATGCAGACTGGGATTCACAGCCCTACTCCGATGCTATGGAAATGATAGTGCCGGCAACCGGCGCCGAAGTGTATGTGTTTGCCGGAAAAAATGCAATGGAAGTAGTGCAGCGCTATAACCTGTTTTGCGGTGGCGGGGTATTGCCCCCTAAATGGGGATTGGGTTTTACACAACGCACGCCTACACTTTTTACCGGTAAACAGGTGATGGAGGAGGTGCAAGGTTTTGAAGACCGGGGTTACCCGCTCAGTTTTATTGGGCTGGAGCCCGGCTGGCAAACCTATTCGTACCCCAATAATTTTGTTTGGGATAGTACCCGCTTCCCTGAACCAGGAAATTTTGTAAAACGGTTGCTGGATAAAAATATCCGCGTTAACCTATGGATTAATCCCTATATATCTTCCCGCTCACCCATATTTAAAGACATACAAAAATATACCGGCACCCATACCGTTTGGGCAGGGCAGGTACCCGACCTTACATTAAAACCGGTGCAGGATTTGTATAAAAAACTTTTCTTTCAGCAGCATATTCATATGGGCGTTTCGGGCTACAAAGTAGATGAAACCGATGGATATGATGTGTGGCTTTGGCCCGACGAAGCAAAATTTCCGTCCGGTATCAGTGGCGAGCAAATGCGCCAGGTATATGGGTTGCAGTTTCAAAAGATGACCGGTACCTGGTTCCGTGAAATTAATCAGCGTACCTATGGCTTAACAAGAGCCTCCAATGCCGGTTCATCCTCCCTGCCTTATGTGATTTACAATGATTATTACAATCACCGCGATTTTATTACCGCCTTATGCAACAGCAGCTTCATAGGCGTGTTATGGACACCTGAGGCCCGTTCATCCAAAACTTCCGAAGAATGGCTAAGGCGCATGCAGTCTGTTTGCTTTTCACCCATGGCCATGCTTAACGCCTGGGCCGATGGAACCAAGCCGTGGACTTTTACCGATGTGGCCGATGAAGTGAAATCAGTGATGCTGCTTCGGATGCAATTATTACCTTATCTCTACAATGCATTCGCACAGTATCATTTTGAAGGTAAACCTCCCGTTAGGGCAATGAACCTCGAAGAAGGTTTTTTCTTTGACCGGAAGGAAGAAAGCGGAAGCTTAAATTCTACCGACAACCCCTATAAAGCAGCTATAAGACAAGATATCAGGGATCAGTATATGCTGGGCGATTATTTACTGGTGGCGCCAATGTTTGCTGAAGAAAAAACGAGGAAGGTAGTGTTGCCTCAGGGAAACTGGTACGACTTTTACACCGGGCAGTTGGCAGGTAATGGCGCTGTTATTGAAATTACACCCGGGTTGCAAAACATTCCTTTGTTTGTAAAGGAAGGGGCGTTCATTCCCATGATTCCACCTCGGTTGCATACTCCCCGCAAAGAAGAAATGCTTCCATTAACAATTCGGTATTACGGCAAAGCTGAAGGCAACGCCACTTTATATGATGACGATGGCGAAACCTTCGATTACGAAAAAGGAAAATACGGACGGGCAGCGTTGTCGGTAAAAAAAGATAAAAAGGGCAGCTTGAAAGGAACGGTTGAACTGCCGAAGAATGCTATCTTTCATTATAACAATATTAGTTGGGAATTTATGACGAAGTGAAATGGCTTTCAGCCTTGAGCCTTGAGCTTTGAGCTCGCTGCTTATGCCTGATGACTTACAACTCATCTGATAGCTCAACGCTCATTGCTGATAGCTTAAGGCTGATAGCTCACCGCTCACCGCTATTTTTAAATCATGCATGATAAAAACAAAATGATAAAAACAACGGCGCTGTTCATATCGTGTATTGTATTTGCTCTTTCACTATTGCATGCGCAGGAACAAAAAAAGTCATCACCATGGCACGGCTTTGAGAAGCATAGCTTTGTTTTTAACGGAAGGCAGGCGCATATTGTAACTCCTGAAAAAGCGCTTGCCGGTAATCCGTGGGTGTGGCGGGCCTATTTCCCCGAGTGGCATATAGAAATGGACAGTATACTTTTGTCGCGCGGCTTTCATATCGCCTATATTGATTGCAGCGACATGTTCGGCAGCGCTGAAGCCATGCAGGTATGGGATGCTTTTTACGATTACCTGGTGCAACAGGAGCATTTTGCTGCTACTCCGGCATTGGAAGGCGTAAGTCGTGGCGGTTTGTATGTGTATGCCTGGGCGAAAAGAAATCCAGGCAAAGTAAGTTGTATTTATGCCGAAGCGCCCGTGCTGGATATTAAGAGTTGGCCCGGCGGAAAGGGCAGGGGAAGAGGTAGTGAAGAAGACTGGAAAAAATTAATGACCGCTTACCATTTTTCAGAAGAGCAATTGATGCAGTTCGCGGATAATCCGGTTGATCATCTCGAAACGCTTGCCGCATATAAAGTACCCGTTGTGCATGTTGTATGCGCGGAAGACAGCATTGTGCCTGTTGCCGAGAATACAGCCGTATTTGCCGCCCATTACAAAAAATATGGAGGCAACATACAGGTTGATGAAATGAAGGATAACATCCGCCTCGAAGGTCATCACTTCAATATTAGCAACCCGCAGTACTATGCCGATTTTATCTTCAGGAATACCATCCCCTTAAGAAACCGGCTTCCCAATGAAAATTTTGTGCATCCCTATGGAAGCATGAACAATACGTTTTACAACATCAAAGCGGGTAAGGAATTAACGGTGGCATTTCTGGGCGGCTCCATTACCCAAAATCCGGGATGGAAAGATATAACGGCGAAATACCTGCAGGAAGCCTACCCGCAAACCATTTTTCATTTTGTGTATGCAGGTATTGCATCCCTTGGAAGTGTGCCGCATGCCTTTCGTTTGCAAACGGATGTGTTAAATAAAGCGAAAGTGGATTTACTCTTCGTAGAAGCTGCGGTGAATGATCATGCAAACAAAACTCCCGCGATTCAGCAGCAAAAGGCTATGGAAGGAATTATCCGGCATGCGCTTACCGCTAACCCCGGTATGAATATCGTATTAATGGCTTTTGCTGATGAAGATAAAATTGCAGATTATACCAATGGAAAGACGCCTGCAGAAGTGGCTTTGCACGAAACGCTCGCTGCATACTATCATCTTTCTTTCATTAACCTGGCCAACGAAGTTCATCAACGCATTGTCCATAAAGAATTCACCTGGGATGATGATTTTAAAGACCTGCATCCCTCGCCATTTGGACAGGAACTTTACTTTCAGTCCATTAAAACACTTTTAAAAAATGAAGGTAAACTTTATAAGGGAGAGGAATTGCTGCC
The DNA here is from genome assembly GCA_964391065.1 of uncultured Terrimonas sp. GTDB lineage: Bacteria > Bacteroidota > Bacteroidia > Chitinophagales > Chitinophagaceae > Agriterribacter. The sequence continues at coordinate 5,147 of CAYMKT010000130.1, forward strand.
TGTAAAGCTTCCGGCTGCAAAATATAAAAACAACTATAGCAATGGCCGCTACCTGGGCGTAAATGAAGCAACCGCATTAAAGGGGTTTTCTGTGAACACTGATTGGCAGCCTAAGGATAAGGCCGGCACCCGGCCGGGATTTGTGCACGTGCCTGTTCTTGAATCGGGTAAACCAGGAGATAGTTTTATGCTTTCTTTTACGGGCGATGCAGCAGGGATAGCTGTTGTTTCGGGCCCGGATGCCGGTATAATTACCTGCACTGTTGATGGAAAATCGCCGAAAACGATTGATTTGTATACGCAGTGGAGTGGGGGATTGCATTTACCCTGGTACCTGGTGCTGGCAGACGGACTTGCACCAGGTAAGCACACCCTGAAAGTACAGATTGCACCGCAAAAAAACATCGCGTCAAAAGGAAATGCCTGCCGCGTGGTGCATTTATTGGTGAATGAATGAATGTTTAATAAAAGCGTATCCCTTGTTTTGATGCGTTTGATAGAATTAAACCGGTTCTCCACTATGATGTATATTTCACGCGGTATTCAACATTCATCTAATTCATCTGTTTACTAACTAAATGCGTGCGGAACTATAACCAATGGTCTCGCCAACAATGTTAATCCTTTTGCGAACTGAAACCCGAAGGGTTGCTATTATAATAGCAAATAATTATATTCGAAGGGTAGAACCCCAAAGGGGTGAAATTATTCATTTTTTTTCAAGTGATCAGAATGCCTGGTACATTTTCTCAAATTTACATACAAGTCGTTTTTGCGGTGAAGGGTAGAGAGAATTTGATTAGTAAAAGTTGGAGCAAAGAATTGTATAAATACATCGCCGGTATTATTAAGGGCAAGGAGCAAAAGTCGATCATTGTAAATGGCATGCCTGATCATATACATGCTTTTATAGGCTTACGGCCGGCGATGGCTATATCCGATTTAGTAAGAGATATCAAGAACAATTCATCCAATTTTATTAATGACAAGAAATGGATAAAAGGAAAATTCGCATGGCAGCAAGGTTATGGAGCCTTTTCTTATTCCCACTCACAAATAGATATAGTGTATAACTATATTCTCAACCAGGAAAGTCATCATAAAAAGAAAACCTTCAGGGAGGAATATCTTGAGTTGCTTAAGAAATTTGAATTGGAGTATGATGAAAAATATTTGTTTGAATGGTATGATTAGTTTTTAGAATAGCCGATGTCACCCCTTCTGGGTTGACCTATAATTACCTGAATTCTTACTACAATCGTTACACCCTTTCAGGGTTTTGATGAGTAGTCCGGTTATGATGATATATACTTAAAGAGCAGCGGAACTTTAAGTAACCTAATATAAACTGGTCGTTTATCTTTACAAAAATAAAATTGTTGTTGATTATGTCAGATGGTACAAAAAATATACGCGTGCTGGTAGCAGGCTGCGGTAATATGGGAAGCTCACATGCAACGGCTTATCACAGATTAGACGGTTTTGAAATTTGCGGCCTCGTTTCCGGCGGAAGCACTAAGGAAATACTGAATCAAAAATTAGGTGGCGGGTATCCTTTGTTCAATGATTTTGAGAAAGCCTTGCACGCTACAAAGCCCGACGCGGTATGTATTTCCACCTACCCCGATACGCATGAAAAATTTGCGGTTACGGCCATGGAAAATGGTTGTCACGTATTTGTTGAAAAACCGATTGCAGATTCTGTTGCTGCTGCAGAGCGTGTGGTGGAAGCGGCAAAAAAGTACCAGAAGAAATTAGTAGTGGGCTATATCCTCAGGCATCATCCGTCGTGGGAACGCTTTATTGCGGAATCTCATAAATTGGGAAAACCTTTAGCCATACGGATGAACCTTAACCAGCAAAGCAGCGGTAAGATGTGGACGCTTCACCGGAACCTGATGAAGTCGTTAAGTCCGATTGTGGATTGTGGCGTACACTATATTGACGTAATGTGCCAGATGACCCGTTCAAAACCTGTGCAGGTATATGCGATTGGAGCGCGGCTTACCGAAGAAATTCCGGCAGGGAATTATAACTACGGTCAATTGCAGATCCGGTTTGAAGATGGCTCTGTGGGCTGGTATGAAGCAGGCTGGGGACCCATGATCAGCGAAACCGCTTTTTTTGTAAAAGATGTGATTGGTCCTAAAGGTTCAGTATCCATTGTGGCAAAAACGGCCGGAGGCAGCGGCAAGTCCGATTCCATTGATGCGCACACTAAAACAGAATCCTTGCTGGTGCATCATGCGGCGTTGGATAGCGAAGAGAAATTTGCCAGGGAGGATGAATGGATCAACCTCGATGATGAACCCGGGCACCAGGAACTTTGCGACCGTGAGCAATTGTATTTTCTAAAAGCCATCCGGGAAAATGTAGATCTGTCGGATCATATGGACGATGCGGTGAACAGCCTGCGTATTGCTTTCGCCTGCGACGAGTCGGTGCGTACCGGCAAGGTGGTGCAACTGGCGTGAGTGGAATCAAAGGTCGTTCGTGAACAACTTAATTGTTAACAGATGAAAACCAGCGAAAAATTGTCGATTTATGGGCAGTATTTGCCAATTGAAACTTTCATTACCTTTGAACGATGACAGCATTGGCCACTATTAAAAACGCTTTAAGTCAGCTTAAACCTGAGTTGGCCAGTAAGTTTTATGTAAGCTCAATTGGCTTATTCGGATCCGCGGTCAGAGCTGATTTTAATGAAAAAAGTGATGTAGATATTATTGTCGATTTCAGTAAACCTATCGGGATAGAGTTTATTGACCTTGCCGATTTCATTGAAAGTAAGTTGAAAAAGAAAGTTGACCTGGTTTCAAAAAACGGGGTGAAGCCAAAGTATTTTCAGCAAATAGAATCCGAGATTGTTTATGTCTAAACGCGGGCCTTCCCTCCTCATTGAAGATATAATAGAAAGCGCCAGCAAAATTTTGGTATACACTGAGAATCTCTCCTTTGAACAGTTTACGGAGGACAGCAAAACGATTGATGCTGTGATTCGGAATTTTGAAATTATTGGCGAAGCTGCAAATCGCCTGCCTGAGAATTTTAAAGATCAGCATCCTGCCGTTGATTGGCATCGTATCCGTGGGTTCAGGAATAGAATCGTACACGACTATTTTGGAATTGATTATTCTATAGTTTGGGAGATTAAGGAATCATTTTTGCCAACCTTGATTTCTAATTTAAAATTGCTTTAAGATATCTTTAGCACCAGTGAAGTTTTGAAATGACGTATGCGTGAGGGATTGAAGCAGAAAGCCCACAGGCACGAGGAACGAGTGGCGAGGACTTGCAGCGAAAAGCCTCCCGATAAATCGGGACCAAGGGCACGCCCTAAACCCAATTCAAATTTCAATTGAAGCTTAATGGCAACCGTATCATGTTTGGATGGGTGGGCGGTTTTGTTGATCATCCAGTTTTAGAATAATGCATTCATCATTGATTTTTATGAGAAGACTTTTATTAACTATCGCATTTGTTGCGGGTAACATTTCTTTACTCTGGTCTAAAACAGGCGATACCATCCGCGTAGTTTCCCATCATGAAACAATAGTTGTTACCGATCCTGCCAAAGGGGTAAAAGCCTATAAAAATTGGGCGGTATTTCCCACGGCCGATATGCCCGTCCGCCGGATCAATCTTAAGGTAACCTTTGGCTGCCCGGATTCGTTACGTTGTGCAGACTGGGATTATCTTGATCATATTTATATCCGGCGCAAGGGCGGCGTTAACAGCAAGTCGCTCGACTATCCCATTGGCAGAATGCTCACGCCGTATGGCGGCGCTTTTGGCAAGGACTGGTCGTTCGACTGGCAATCGGATATCACCGATTTTAGTTTGTTGTTGCGCGACAGTGTTGAAATTGAATATGAGCACAATGGTTACGAACCCGCTGATGACCGGGGCTGGAAAATAACCGTAGCATTTGAAATGGTGGAGGGCAACCCCGCACTGCTACCGGTGTCTATTCTTAAAGTGTATGATGGTCATTTTATATATGGCGACAGTACACAGGGTATTGAAGCAGTGTTGAAACCGGTTTCTTTCGTTACTGAAAAAAATACAAAACATGCCCGCCTGATTATTTTTCAAACCGGTCATGGTATGGATGCCAATGGATGCGGTGAGTTTTGCAACCGTTATCGCGAAGTATGGTTTGATGGAAAGATGATTGACAAAAGGGATATCTGGAAAAAATGCGGCGACAACCCATTGTATCCGCAGGCCGGCACATGGATCATTGACCGGGCGAACTGGTGCCCGGGCTACCTGCAGCAACCCGATGTGTTTGACCTCCCGGTAACTAACGGAAAGGAATACACTGTAGATATAAACATGGAGCCTTATACCACCCCAAAGCCCAGCGCCACCGAGGTTATTTACGCTTATGTTATTCAATATCAAAAACCAAAATCACAGCATGATGTAGCCATTGAAGACATTATTGTGCCCACGAACAAGAAAACATACCTCCGTTCAAATCCTTCCTGTGCTCAACCTGCTATTGTAATCCGTAATCTGGGTGCAAAGCGTTTGAAGCAATGCCGCATTCAATACGGAACCGATGGTTTTGGTATGCAGGAATATGTTTGGAAAGGCGATCTGCCATTCAATCAACAAATAAAAATTGATCTGCCTGGTGTAATACAGGGTAAACCTGGCACCAATGTTTTTACGGTAGCGCTTGCTTCGCCGAACGGTAAAAAGGACGGCAATACCATTGACAACACCATGCGCACTGAATTTGTAAAAGCCCCTGTTCATGGCGCCAGTTTGTTGTTTAACCTGCATACCAACAAGCAGCCCGAACAAAACGGCTATACCTTGCAAAACAGTGCCGGTAAAATAATGTACGAAAGGGCATTGGGTTCATTAAAAGCCGAAACCGACTATAGAGATACCTTTCAGCTTGCGCCCGGTTGCTATGAACTGGCAGTGCAGGATACCGCCGGTAACGGACTGGAATTTTGGTTTAACAGTGGTGGTGGCAGGGGCTTTGCCCGGCTGCTGGATGAGAAGAACCGGTTGCTCAAGGATTTTGACGCTGATTTTGGCAGTGGCATCTATTACAGTTTTGAGGTGTCAATGGATTCAACTCAATTTACAGTGCCCGGCGAGTTGCCTGCCGTAGGTGTTTTTCCCACGCGCACCCGGGGCAAAACCACGATGGATTATTTCAGTAATAAGGCGCAGCGGGTAGTGGTGAAATTGGTGACAGATCCTGGAAACGAAGTGATAGAGGAGCATGTGTACGACAACCTGAAAGAAGGCATTTTTGACTACGACCTTTCGTACCGCCCGGCACAGCGGTATTATTTAAAAGTATATGTGAATGATAAGCTGGTGTACAATAAAAGGGTGCGGGTAGGGCAGTAGTTATTTTGTGAAAAGGTTTTTAGCAGGAAAATGAGCTCCTTTTTGGAATTTCGACGTATTCCATTACCTTTGCCACCCTTTAGGATAGGAATAGGATACAGTACTTTCTTATAAAGGGTTTCGGGAGGTAGTTCAGCCCGGTAGAATACGTGGTTTGGGACCACGGGGTCGCAGGTTCGAATCCTGTCCTCCCGAC
>CAYMKT010000131.1:0-3318 GCA_964391065.1 uncultured Terrimonas sp.
TGGTTTGTAACCGAAAACAGATCATTATAAAATACATCTATTTTAACACTTCAATGCGCCGTACTTATCCATATTTGAAGTTCTTTAAAGGAGGCGAAAAAATGGTTTCTTCTCCTGTCGTTTTTAAATAGTATTCTGCTAGTGCAGGAACTGGTTTACTCCATAAAAGAATATTTTCGGAATGTGGAATGTCCCGCACGCTTTTTATATTAAACTGGTGCAGTATCAATTCACCCATACCTGGGAATGATGACCTGATAGGATGATAGTTGTTAAGGGATATTTATTCGGTACGTCAAAAATGGAAATGCCCCCTCAATATCGTAGTTCGGCTCATTAATAATTGCGCGTTGGGCATACAGTACATGCCTAAAAATAACTCAACTTTGTTTTAGGCGTTAACGTAAGTAAAGTTTCATACATCAGCCTGATGGTGTTTTCGATATCGTCTTTGTGCAGCATTTCCACCGTAGTATGCATGTAGCGCAATGGAATGGAAATAAGAACAGACGGGCAACCATCATTTGCGTACGCAAACGATTCTGTATCGGTTCCGGTGCTGCGGCTTACTGTACGCAACTGTACAGGTATCTTTTTATCCTCCGCCGTTTTTTGAACCACATCCAGCAACTTGTTGTGAACTGCCGGGCCATAAGCAAGCGAAGGACCCTTGCCGCAGGCAACATCGCCTTCTATAAATTTATTAATCATTGGGGTGGTGCTGTCGTGGGTTACATCGGTAATGATCGCCACGTCGGGTTTAATTCTGCGGGCAATCATTTCCGCCCCTCTTAACCCAATTTCTTCCTGCACTGCGTTTACAATGTATAAACCGAACGGCAGTTTCTTTTTATTCTCTTTCAATAAACGGGCTACTTCCGCAATCATAAAACCACCGATCCGGTTATCCATCGCCCTTCCGATATAATAGTCATACGCCAGTTCATCAAACCCTTCTTCATAGGTAGCTGCTGCTCCAATATGTATGCCCAATGCTTCTACCTCTTTTTTATTTCTTGCACCGCAGTCTAAGAAAAGGTTTTCTACCTTTGGTTGTGTTTCTTTTTCCTGTGCGCCCATGCGGGTATGTATAGCCGGCCAGCCAAATACGGCTTTCACTGCTCCTTTTTTGCCATGTATGTTAACTCTTTTCCCGGGTGCGATCTGGTGATCCACGCCGCCATTACGCTTGAGGTAAATTAAGCCTTCATTGGTAATATAATTTACAAACCAACTGATCTCATCAGCATGCGCCTCAATCACCACTTTAAACTTCTCGTCGGGGTTGATAACACCAACGGCTGTTCCATAGGGATCGGAAAAATGAGTGTCAATATAAGGCTTGAGGTATTCGAGCCATAGCTTTTGTCCCCCGCTTTCAAAGCCTGTGGGGGATGCATTATTAATGTAGGTTTTAAGAAATTGTACCGAGCTGTCTTTTAAGATTGATTTTTGCTTTGCTTTTGTTTGTTTTGCCATGTTAATAAAGTTGATGGCAAAAATAGCTAAATCCTGAACAACTGGGTTAAATGAGAGAAAACGATTGTAGCTGCTTCATTACAATGCAACACAATACAATACCTTCTTTGGTAAGTATCAACAATGAGTCAACTGGAATTTCTGCTTCTGCGGGGAACTCAAAACGACTTTTCAATCGTAATAGGCGGGCTTGTAATAGTGTCGCTGGGGTGGCCGGCCCTGTCTCTGAACCAAAACTTGTATACAGCCTGTTCTAAGGTATCTGCAGGACTGCAGGCAATGCGCGCAAGGTACTGGTCCTGGATGGTGATAATAATGTTTCCTTTTTGATTGCTGGTTTCCGGTACATCGCCCGGGATCTTGAAACTGAGACTGTCTAAGAAACTTGGTACCCTGTTACCGTCAGCACAGGGTGAAGACGAGGATATTTTCTCCATAAAAAGCGGAACACCGGCTATGTCGCCTTCTGCATCAGTATATTCAATGGTGAATTTAACGCCATAGTCGCCTAACGGTACATAATTACCGCTTACTTCCTTTAGCGTTAACGTTGGTGTATCACTAAACTTATCTTTGCTGCAGGAAGCCGTAACACAAACAAAAAGAAATATCGCAAGTTTTGACTTCATAAATCACTTTTCAATAAAACAAATGTAAATATTCCCTTTGAATAAACAGTCAACATATAACGCCATCGCCAACCGGATATTTGATTTTAACATTTCTTCCTTTGAAAGCCTGGCCCTTGATATCTTCCGCTTTCAATATGAAAACAACCTCATTTACCGGCAATTTGTCGACGCATTGCACATCAATGTAAACGGAGTCAGCACCATAACCCATATTCCATTTTTGCCGGTAAGTTTTTTTAAAACACACCGCATACAATCCAATTCATTTGAACCTGAAATGATTTTTGAAAGCAGCGGTACCACCCAAACGGTTAACAGCAAACATTATGTGAGTGATATTAATTTATATACGCAAAGTTTTTTGAGAGGGTTTGATCAATTTTACGGCAACCCGGAAAGCTATTGTATTATTGGTTTATTACCTTCCTATCTTGAACGCCGGAATGCTTCGCTGGTGATGATGGTGGATGCGTTGATCAAACAAAGCCGGCATCCCCAAAGTGGCTTTTATTTGCATGAATACGCCTCATTGGCAGACACTTTGAAAAAGCTGGAGCGGCGGCAACAGAAAGCTCTGTTAATAGGCGTAACTTTTGCACTCCTCGATTTTGCTGAGCAATTTGCCATGCCGTTGAAGCATACTATTGTAATGGAAACCGGGGGGATGAAGGGCAGGAAAAAAGAATTGACCAGGATGGAAGTGCATGCCTTGCTAAAAGAAGCCTTTCAATTGCAGCATATCCATTCCGAGTACGGCATGACTGAAATTTTATCACAGGCTTATTCAAAAGGCGATGGAATATTTTATTGCCCAAAATGGATGAGAATAGTAATTCGTAACGATGACGATCCATTTGAAATGATAAGCCCGGATACAAAAAGCGCCAACGGTGTGATCAATGTTATCGATTTTGCGAATTTAAACTCCTGTTCCTTTATTGCTACTGAAGATGCAGGCAGGCTTTATGCTGACGGGGGTTTTGAAGTAACCGGGCGAATAGACAACAGCGATATACGGGGATGCAGCCTGATGGCAATATAGCCGGATTTGAAATGGGATATTTTACATTTGAAATGAAGTCGGTATCCTCCCTTTTCTTCGGATTTCGAGTTTTATTTGTCTCTTGTCTTTTGCGATTTGATTCTTTTCTTCGGATTTGAATTTCATTTGTTTCTTGTGATTTGTTATTTGGTTCTTTCATCAGTA
>CAYMKT010000131.1:3418-10682 GCA_964391065.1 uncultured Terrimonas sp.
CGGATTTGAATTTCATTTGTTTCTTGTGATTTGTTATTTGGTTCTTTCATCAGTATTCAACATCCATTAGCTCCGTACAGGGAACTGTTCTTTTTTCATTGTTGCTTTGTATTGCCAGTTCAATTATTCGTATGGTATTGTAGCCATGTTCAGGCTTTTCTTTTACAGGAAGCCCGTTCACTATGCTTTCATACAGATTACGATAATAACCGGCATAGCTGCCTCTGTGAGAAGGATATTTTTCATTTATTATTCTGCCCTGAACTTCGGTATGTATATGTCCAAACATAGTTGCCGGTTCCATTCCCCAGTCATCTCCAACAGGCAGTTCACCGGCTCTGAGCCTGGCTTCCTGGGGGTCTTCACCATATTTAATAAACGAGCCTTTTGTGCCTTGTATCATATACCTTGGTCCAGGTTCTCTTACCAGCATACCTGCATGAAGAATAACCTTATTAAATCCGTAATCCAGCCAAATATTAAAATAGTCATCTACACGTGCGTGTGGCCGTTGTAAACGAATGTCGGCGGTAATGGCCTTCGGCATTCCAAAAAAGTATAGCGCCTGGTCTATGATATGTGCACCCAGATCGTATAGGATGCCACTGCCGGGCAAAGGAGATTCACGCCAGGCCGTTGGTCTTGCCTCCATGCGATAACGGTCGTAGTGGGCTTCAAATTCATGTATCTCTCCCAGAAGTTTTTTGTTCAGGATTTCTTTTATGGTAAGAAAGTCGCTCACATACCGTCGATTTTGATATACGCTCAATATCTTTTTGGTATCCGCCGCTATTTGAACCAGTTGTCCTGCTTCTTCCGTGTTGTTGGCAAACGGCTTTTCAAGCACCACATTTTTCCCGGATTGCATCGCCTGTTGCGTGAAAGGGAAATGGGTGTCATTGGGCGTTGTAATTACCACCAGGTCCAGCGAATCATCGGCAATCAACTCATCAAAACTCCTTGCAATTTTTATTGATGGATAGGCTTCCTGCGCTTCGCTGCCCTTTCGCTGTACTATACTTACCAGTTCATATTGGTCAGAAAGCAGCGTAATGAATGGAAGGTGAAAAACTTTTGCAGAGATACCAAAACCCGCTACGCCTACTCTTAGCTTTTTTTGAAACATAATAACCAGTTAAATTTTTTGTTGTACAAGTTCAAGAGCTATGCTTAACTGTTCTTCAGGACCGATGTTGGAGTTGTCTAATACGATCGCATCATCCGCTTTTCGCAAAGGGCTTTCTTCGCGATGCGAGTCGATATAGTCCCGCATTTCAAGATTGTTTTTTACTTCCTCTATCGTTACATTGGGGTTGCGGGCATACAGTTCTTTGAACCGCCGTTCTACGCGGACCGCGTTGTCGGCTGTCATGAATAGTTTTAATTCTGCTGCAGGAAAAACAACGGTGCCGATATCTCTTCCATCCATTACTATTCCTTTTTCTTCGCCCATTTTTCTTTGTTGGTTCACGGCAAATTCACGAACGGATTTGATAGTTGCCACCTCGCTCACTTTTTCTGCTATGATCAAATCGCGTATGGCGTATTCTACATTCTCTCCATTAAGGAATATATCGGTTGCGGTATTGCTTTTATTGGTTCTGAAATCCAGTTCAATATTACTCAAAGCGGCCCTTACCTGTTTTTCCTTTGTCCAGTCGACCATGTTGCGTAAAAAATACAAAGTTATGGCACGGTACATGGCGCCACTGTCTATATAAACATACTGAAGTGCTTTGGCCAATTGCCTGGCTAATGTGCTTTTGCCGCATGACGACCAGCCGTCGATAGTGATAATTATTTTTTTCATGAAGTGGCTTTGCAAATTATGCATACTGGTTCAAAAAGCGAAGCCCAAACCCATGTTTTTCATGGCGCAAAAAAAATGCCAGCCGGTTGGCTGGCATTGCTCTTTATGGAAACTGATTATGCTTCTGATTTTTCTTTTTTGTTGGGTTCCTTCAGTACGAATTTGAGTAAAGACTTTTCCTTATCAAGGTCGGCCACAAGAACATCACCTGCTTTAATATGTGTATTCAATATTTCTTCAGCCAGGGGATCTTCAATGTATTTTTGAATGGCCCTGTGCAAAGGACGCGCGCCAAACTGTTGATCGTATCCTTTTTCGGAGATGAATTTTTTTGCATCTTCCGTAAGTTCCAGCGAGAATCCAAGTGTACTCAGCCGGTTCAACACACCTTTCATCAGGATATCAATGATCTGGAAGATATGTTCCTGTGTAAGAGTGTTAAAAATCATCACGTCATCAATCCTGTTCAAAAACTCCGGACTGAAAGTGCGTTTCAGCGCTTTTTCAATTACCGCCTTGTTGTTTTCATCAGTGCTTTGCTGACGTGCCGCAGTGGCAAAACCAACGCCCTCACCAAAATCCTTCAACTGGCGCACACCGATATTGGAAGTCATGATGATCAGTGTATTCTTGAAATCCACTTTCCTGCCCAGTCCATCCGTTAACTGACCGTCATCCAACACCTGTAATAAAATATTATAAATATCAGGATGTGCTTTTTCTATCTCATCTAATAATACAACCGAATACGGTTTACGTCTTACCTTTTCTGTTAATTGTCCGCCTTCTTCATAGCCTACATATCCCGGAGGTGCACCAATAAGGCGGCTAACCGTAAACTTCTCCATGTATTCACTCATATCAATGCGTATAAGCGAATCGTCAGAATCAAACATGTATCTCGCCAGTGCCCGTGCCAGTTCGGTTTTACCTACACCGGTGGGACCGAGGAAGATGAAGGTACCGATGGGCTTTTTAGGATCTTTTAACCCCACACGGTTACGCTGTATTGCTTTAACAATTTTTTGTATAGCTTCTTCCTGTCCCACTACGGCTCCGGCAAGATCATTGGCCATACGACGAAGCTTATCGGTTTCTGCCTGCACCATTCGTTTTACGGGAATACCCGTCATCATGCTTACTACTTCGGCTATTGCTTCTTCATCTATCGGGTAACGTTTGTGCTTGCTTTCTTCTTCCCATTGCACCTTCGCTTTTTCAAGGTCTTCCTGTAAACGCTTTTCATTATCACGCAACGAAGCCGCTTCTTCAAAACGCTGGCTTTTTACCACCTTGTTTTTTTCTTGCTTAATGTCTTCTATTTTCTTTTCTAATTCAACAATTTCATTAGGAACATTAATGTTTTTAAGGTGTACTCTTGCGCCAACTTCATCCATTACGTCAATGGCCTTGTCTGGCAAAAGCCTGTCGGTAACATAACGGTCGCTGAGCTTTACGCAGGCATCAATCGCCTCTTCAGAATAGGTAACATTGTGATAGTCTTCGTATTTCGATTTGATGTTCTGCAATATCTGTATCGTTTCTTCCACGCTTGGCGGATCAATCAGTACCTTCTGAAAGCGCCTGTCTAATGCACCGTCTTTTTCAATATACATGCGGTATTCATCAAGCGTAGAAGCGCCAATGCACTGCAATTCGCCACGGGCCAATGCGGGTTTAAAAATATTAGAAGCGTCAAGTGATCCGCTTGCTCCTCCCGCACCCACTATGGTATGAATTTCATCAATGAACAGGATAACGTCGCGGTTCTTTTCCAGTTCATTCATTATAGCTTTCATTCTTTCTTCAAACTGCCCACGGTATTTAGTGCCTGCTACTAAAGCAGCCAGGTCGAGTGAAACCACCCGTTTGTCAAACAACACCCTCGACACTTTTCTTTGCACAATGCGCAAGGCCAGCCCTTCCACGATAGCTGTTTTACCTACGCCCGGTTCACCGATAAGGATAGGGTTGTTTTTTTTGCGCCGCGATAATATTTGCGATACTCTTTCAATCTCTTCTTCCCTGCCAACGATCGGATCCAGGGTGCCCATTTCGGCGAGCCGTGTAATATCACGCCCGAAGTTGTCCAGCACGGGTGTTTTACTTTTTGTATTGGCTGCCTGCGCTTTTGATTTTTGCTGATAGCTTTTCTTTTCATCATCAAAATCATCATCGGCATCGTCTGTATATTCACTCCGCACGTCGTTGCTTTTAACCATCCCAAGTTCATTTCTGAAAAGATCATAGTCTACATCAAACTGATTTAGAATTTGTGTAGCAATATTCTCTTTATTCTTTAATATGGAGAGCATCAGGTGTTCGGTTTCCACAGTAGGGCTCTTAAGCGCTTTTGCTTCAAGCACGGTAACCCGTATTACTTTTTCGGCCTGTTTGGTTAAAGGCAAACTGTTAATATTGGCGATATTCTTTCCAGTTTTATCTTTAACAGCCAGTTCAACTTCTTTGCGTAATTCATAGAGGTCAACATTAAGATTCTTCAATATCTTCACCGCCATGTTTTCCCCCTCCCGGATCAACCCTAGTAACAGGTGTTCTGTGCCAATGAAATCATTTCCCAGCCTCAGCGCCTCTTCCCTGCTGAACGAAATGATTTCCTTTACCTGGGTAGAAAAATTATTATCCATGTAATAGAATTTAATTAGTGATCGATACAATAATAACTAATAATTTTGACTTCTTATGACTAATAGAACATTGCAGGCCTGTGAATTATTGTGTTTGTGAGTGTTACAGCATTTTTATTGTCTCCCAGGAGTGGAATAATGCGGATAATAAAACACAGCTTTTTTTATGTTAGCGCTGGCAAGAAAAACGTAATTTTTTACCTGTAAAATAAAATCTATCAAAAGAACTCAAGAATGAACTTCAAAATAGATACCAAGGAAAAATTTCATGTCATATCGTTAATTGAATCCGAATTCTCTGCTAATATGACAGATAAACTACGTGATTTGTTTGCTGAAGTTACACAAAATGATGTTAAACATATCATACTGGATTTAAAAATAGTGGAAAAGATGGCTCCGGAAGCGGCACTATTTCTGGTGGAAGAGCAAAAACTGGCTGCTCAGGCCAACCGGTCATTTGTAATCTGCTGTTTGCAAACGCCGGTGAAAGGGATGTTAAAAAGCCTTGACTTGCTGGATTCGCTCAACGCCACACCCACCGAAAGCGAAGCCTGGGATATTGTGCAGATGGAAGAAGTAGAGCGTGAATTGCTGAGTGGAGAGGAGGATTGATCATCTGCTTTTAAAAGGAATGGCCGGGTACTGAATGCTCATAAAGCAATTATCGTGGCTTCGTTTGCCGGGTTATTCCGCACTCATTCCCTTTGCCCCTACATATCGCTTCCATTTCTCTATAACCGCCTGTATGTCTGCGGGTACTTCACTATTAAAAAGCATTTCTTTTCCGCTGCCAGGATGAATAAATCCAAGCGTTTTTGCATGCAGTGCATGGCGCGGGCAGAGTGCAAAACAATTTTCAACAAACTGTTTGTATTTGGTGAAGACCGTTCCTTTAACTATTTTATCACCTCCATAGGTTTCGTCATTAAACAAAGGGTGGCCACTGTACTTCATATGTACCCTTATCTGGTGAGTTCTCCCTGTTTCGAGCCGACATTCAACCAGGCTAACATAACCAAAGCGTTCTAATACCGTGTAATGGGTGATAGCCTCTTTACCATGATCGCCTTCGGGATAGGCATCCATTATTTTACGAAAACGTTGGTGACGGCCTACATGGGCAATGATGGTACCGGTATCTTCTGTAAAATCGCCCCAAACCAGGGCAATATACCGCCGTTGCACAGTATGCTCAGCAAACTGTTTTGCCAGGCGCAAGGAGGCTGTTTCATTTTTTGCTATAACCAGTAAGCCTGTGGTGTTTTTATCGATGCGGTGAACTAACCCAAAACGGGGGAGATCGGATTCCGACAGCGCTGGATTTTGTTGCTTTAGGTGCCAGGATATGCCATTTACAAGCGTTCCTGTATAATTTCCACAGCCTGGGTGTACAACCATCCCTGCCGGCTTGTTGAGTACGATGATATCATCGTCTTCGTACCTGATATCGAGCGGGATATGTTCCGGGATAATCTCTGTTGATTCAGGCGATGTATCTGAATATACCAGGATATTATCGGCCGGTTTTATTTTGTAGTTGGATTTTACCGGCTGGTCGTTTACCAGTACAAAACCTTTTTCTATAGCCTGCTGCAGCTTATTCCGGGTACCGCCTTCAATACGGGCAATGAGAAATTTATCGATACGAATGGGTTCCTGTCCTTTATCCACAACAATGAACATACGTTCATAGCGCGACTCCGAATCATCGTCCTCCTGGTCGTCTTCCCATTCTACTTCTTCCTTGTTCATTGTAGTTTTCGTTTCGCGCAAAGATAAGGCTTGCCAGGAATAACAAACCGGCTGCAATGGCAGCAAAGCCTCGCGGTATTTAGTGCTTTTGCATTAGCTCCAGGAACTTCCGGTCTAGCTTATAACCATGCCAATCCTCATATGCTACGTCTGTTCTGCCGGAATTGAGCACGCCGAAATCTCCTGCAAAATTCCAGATAGCAAAACCAATACCAGCCGTTTTAAGAACATCGAGCACATCCGTAAACCAGGCCATAAATACCGAATGCGGTGTTTTATTCCAGCAACCACATTCGCCGCAATGAACCCCCACACCCTCTTGCATTAACGCAATCCATGGTTTGTAATAGTTTTCTAAACTGGCTTTATTGTAGTATTGATTTCCCATTTGCCCCGGCCATTTGGGATCGGGCAGGTTATGGATGTCTTTGTTAGCCCAGGGGGCTTTATAGTGCGAAATGGCGCCCGGGTAATATCCCCGGCAACTCTGACCGATGTTAAGGTCTTTAATTTCCAGAACCGGTGTGTTTCCAACATTGTTTCCATCTGCAATTACAAGATGCCCGGGATTTTCCTGGCGGATGGCTTCAGCAGCGCGCTCTGCCACTGTACGGTATATATTGCCCGGTACGGGTCCCGACCTGGAGTGCTGGTCATTCATATCTTCCCGCATACTGGGTTCATTAACCAGGTCAAAACTTATTTTTTGGGAGGAAACATGTTTGTATTTTTTTGCCCACATACTCCAATGAAAATAAAAAGCATCCTGGGCAGCTTTGTCTTTCCACAAATTATAGGGTTCGTGAAAACCGGCGTTTATACAATAGCCTGGAGCGCGGTGGAGGTTAAGACTTACATGCATATTATACTGCTGAGCCATGTTTACCAAAGCATCTATCCTGTCTACCGCTTCGGGGTTTATTTTATATACGTCATCAGGTACAATGTTTTTAGAACGATCTATATTAAGATAATGCGGATAAGCAATGGGTAAACGCACAAAATCAAACCCCCAGTCTCGCATCCATTTAAAATGTTCTTCGGTGGTGGG
>CAYMKT010000132.1:0-3256 GCA_964391065.1 uncultured Terrimonas sp.
ACACCAATTACAACTACGTGTGCTATACCGGAAGGAAAGTTTTCCGTTTTTTGTGTTTCACAACCCGAAAAAATGGAAATGATAACAGCAAGAGAAAGGATTTTCGATTTCATATAATGCTTTTAAAGTGGTGAATGCGGGTTTAGTCCAGCGTGCAAATATGCTGCTGATTGATGATCAAATAGTTAACAAAGGCTAATCAAAAGGTTAAGTAATATTAAAGATAGGCGATAAATCCGAAAGTTGAAATTCGAAAATCGAGAAAGCCTGGGGGAGATACTTTGTGTAACTCCGTGTCTTAGTGCCTTGGTGGTTCAAATTGTCTGAACCGGGATAATTAGGATGTATGAGATAACAGGAGAAATATGCTTTGTGTAACTCCGTGCCGTCGTGTCTCCGTGGTTCACCCAAGCCCATGGATCACAAAAAATACCGTGACCCTTTGTGTCTTAGTGCCTTCGTGGTTCAAATAACTCTGTGGTTCAAAATCTACAGCCTGAAAAATATCTTCTTCTTATACAGGAAATAGCAAAGTCCCCATTCCAAAGCGAAAATGCTTAAGCAAGTAATAAGATACATCAGGAACTCAGGAAAATTCGCCATTGTCATTAATCCATTCGTAACAGCCGATACATAGCCATTGAACCACCGGTCGCCCACAATTTCAAAAAATAAATAAATAAAAATAGAATTCATGCCCACCACGGTAAAAAAGAGCAGATGTTTGCGATGGTTGCTGATATCTATCCACCAATAGCAGGCCGCCAGGGCCAGTAAGCACCAACCCAATGAGGCTAATGTAAAAGAAGTGGTAGCAATTCGTTTAATGATAGGCGTTATATGCAACCAGTCTAAGCTAAAGCCGATCACCAGGCAAACCACACCCCACAACAATATTTGACTTGTTTTTTTTGCATGATCGCTTAACAATAATTTGCCTGCCAGTGCACCTGCAATAGTATGCACGGCAGTAGGGATGCAATTAATGGCTACCCAGCCACCCCTGTTTATTTTATTCATTAGGAGCAAATCAACATAGTTGCCAAAATTGTGCTGATCCGTAAAAGGCTGATCAAATCCTGGTACATGGGTAAAGCGATACAATATTTCGGTGAGTAATAATATACCCACGCAAATAATGATTTGTGTTCCGGCGCTTAACCTGAATATTAAGAATGCGACGAGCATGGTAAACGAAAGCTGGGTTAAAACATTCCATAGTTCAAACGATAATCCATCTTTTCTTACCGCATAGTCCAGCACTCCCCAAAAGAATAACCATCCGCTCCTTTTTAATGCTTTTCGAAAAGAGGCAGACCATGGAACCCCATTTTGCTGTTGTTTGTGTAAGGAATAAGCCATTGCTGTTCCCGCAATGAACATAAAGCCAGGTTGAATAAGGTCCCAAAACCTTAATCCGTTCCACGGGTGATGGTCGAACTGCATGGTAATGTGGCGCCACCAGCTTCCTTCCGCTGCATGATTGAGTGTATGATAAAGTCCTGCTGCCTCAAGTGCCAGCAATACCATAATTAATCCACGGAGAAAATCAAGCGACTGCAATCTTTTTTGGAGCATTTGAAGCGTAGTGTTAGGGATAAAAGAAAATAATTCTGAAAAAGTAAATCAAAATTTTTTTTTTAACAAAAAAGCATAGACATTTGTCCCCTCATGAACAATAATATTACAAATAAATACTGGTGGTGGCATACAAACTCGCTTTGGGGCTTGTAATGCTGTTCTAGTGTTTATACTATACAATTATACATGCCCCGGTACTCACCGGGGTTTTTTGTTGAAACGAATAAGAGCGATTTTATGAAGAAAATGGTCATTAAAACAAACTTTAAAAAAATACTTTCAGATGTATATACGCCTGTTGGCATTTACCTCAGGCTGCGCGACCGGTTCCGTGATACGATATTGCTGGAGAGCACCGATTACCACGCCGCTGAAAATAGTTTTTCATTTATTTGTATCAACGCGGTAGGCGGAATGGAAATTACAGACCGGCGTTCAATAGAATTTAAGTTACCCGGGCAAAAACCCGAACGGGTTGAAGTGCGCAGCCCGGCGGAAGTGCCTGAACGGTTGTGGAGCTTTATGCAACGGTTTGACGTGGAACCTTCTGCAGATAAGATTGTGGCTTCTGTGCAGGGATTATATGGTTATTCCACTTTTGATGCCGTTCAGTTTTTCGACAGCATTCAATTCAATGAAGGAAAGTCTGCGTCTACACCTCAATCCGCTGCCTTCGGTTCCATTCCTTTGATGCGTTACCGGTTATACCAGTACGTTATCGCTATCAATCATTTTAAAAATGAAATGTATCTCTGCGAAAATATGGTTGCCGGGCTGGAGGGCGATTTGGATATAGTGGAATCGCTGATCAGGAGTAAAGACGTGCCTGTATTTCCTTTTGCAGTAAATGGATCAGAAACTTCCAACATGACGGATGACGCATATCGTGCCATGGTAGAGAAGGGTATACAGAGCTGTTATCGCGGCGATGTGTTCCAGATTGTATTGAGCAGGCGTTTTGCACAGGGCTTTACCGGCGATGAATTTAACGTATACAGGGCTTTGCGTAACATTAACCCCTCTCCTTATTTGTTTTATTTTGATTATGGCGACTATAAACTCCTGGGATCCTCTCCCGAAAGCCAGCTCATCATCAAAAACGGTAAAGCCGTGGTGCATCCCATAGCGGGAACATTTAAGCGCACGGGTGATGATGAAACGGATCAGCAAATGGCGGAAAAACTGTTGCTTGATGCTAAAGAAAATGCCGAGCATGTGATGCTGGTTGACCTTGCAAGAAATGATCTTAGTCGTTTATGCGATGAAGTTAAAGTAAAACATTACCGGCAGGTACAATACTATTCTCACGTGATTCACCTGGTAAGCGAAGTAAACGGGAATGTTCAACCGGGCACCAATCCATTTCATTTATTGGCTGCTACTTTTCCAGCAGGCACATTAAGCGGCGCGCCTAAATTTAAAGCGATGCAGTTAATAGATGAATATGAACCCACTCCAAGGAGTTATTATGGCGGCGCTATCGGGTTTATGGGATTTAACGGCAGTTGTAATCACGCTATTATGATCCGCACCTTCTTAAGCAAAGGCAATACACTCATCTCGCAGGCAGGAGCCGGCATTGTGGCTGCATCAAAACCAGAAAGTGAATTACAGGAAGTGAACAATAAATTAAATGCCTTAAAGAAAGCGGTGGAGATGGCGGAAGGGATTTGAG
>CAYMKT010000132.1:3356-10625 GCA_964391065.1 uncultured Terrimonas sp.
GAGAGTTTGAAGATAAGCGTTAACAACAAACAACAACTATTTACAATGAAAATATTGGTTTTCGATAACTACGATTCATTCACCTACAATCTTGTTCATGTAGTGGAGAAAATTATAAACGGGAGAGTTGATGTGTATCGTAACGACCAGATAGGATTGGAGAAAGTGAAGGACTATGATAAGATCATCCTTTCGCCGGGGCCCGGAATTCCTGAGGAAGCCGGATTGCTGCTGCCACTTATAAAGCAGTATGCATCCTCTAAATCCATACTGGGTGTGTGTTTGGGGCACCAGGCTATTGCGGAGGCTTTTGGCGGAAAACTGGTGAATTTAAGCACGGTATATCACGGCGTAGCCACACCGATCCGTTTACTGGATGATAAACGCCCCGTTTTATTTGAGGGTTTGCCGGCAACTGTTGAAGTGGGACGCTATCATAGTTGGATCGTAAGTGATGAAAATTTTCCGGCAGAACTGGAGGTAACCGCAAGGGATGAGAATAATTATATTATGGCGTTACAGCATAAACAATACGATGTGCAGGGCGTTCAATTTCACCCGGAAAGTGTTTTAACGCCGGATGGGGAAAGGATTATGAGGAATTGGTTAACTGTGTAGACCAGGATTTTGCAGATTTTTTTGATTCAACTGAATGATATGGAGTATAAATATGCTGATATCACTGAAAAGATAATCAGGGCTGCTATGAATGTACATGGTGAACTGGGAAACGGATTTCAGGAAGTTATTTACCAGCGGTCACTTGCCATTGAACTGGAAGCGATGGGGATAAAGTTTGTGAGAGAGTTTACGATGCCGGTTTATTATAAGTCATTTCAAGTGGGTGAAAGGCGGATGGATTTTTTTGTAGAAGAAAAGATAAGTGTGGAAATTAAGGCATGTGTCGAGCTGACCAATGCAAACCTGGCACAAGGCAAGAATTATTTAGAAGCTTATAACCTGGAAGTAGGATTGCTGATAAATTTTGGAGCAGTAAGCCTTGTGTGGAAAAGACTTTTTAACAACAAGTATAAACCGATAATCTAGAAAATCTGGTAAATCGGATAAAATCGTGGTTAACGATATGAAAAAGATATTACAATACTTATTCGAATACAAAACGCTTACCCGCCAACAGGCAAAAGAAGTGCTGGTGAATATTTCAAAGGGGCTGTATAACGAAAGCGAGATCACTTCCTTTATTACTGTGTTTCTGATGCGTACCATCACCATTGAGGAGTTGCAGGGCTTCACCGATGCTTTGCTGGAACTGTGTGTACCCGTTCCTTTAGATGATTTCGAAGTAACTGATATCGTGGGAACGGGCGGCGATGGAAAAAATACGTTTAATATTTCAACGCTGGCTTGTTTTATCGTAGCCGGAGCCGGGCAAAAAGTGGCCAAACATGGTAACTACGGCGCTACTTCTGTGAGCGGCGCTTCCAACGTCATGGAGCAGCTCGGGTATCGTTTCAAATCGGATGCTGACCAACTGAAAAAAGAAATAGAAGAAGCGAATATTTGTTTTTTGCATGCACCGCTCTTTCATCCGGCATTAAAAGCCGTTGGCGGTATTCGTAAAAATCTGGGCATCCGTACTTTTTTCAACATGCTGGGTCCATTGGTTAACCCTGCACGGCCCGCATTTCAATTAATCGGCGTATATAACCTTGAAATGGCCAGGATATATAGTTATTTATTGCAGCACACGGGAAAAGCTTTCACCATCATACATAGTCTTGATGGATACGATGAGATATCACTGACGAATGACGCCAAGATAATTACCAAAGAAGGAGACCGCGTTATGACGCCGGAGCAATTGGGTAAGCGCATGGTAACGGCAGCAGATATATACGGTGGCAATTCCGTTGAAGAAGCGTCCGCATTGTTTATGACAATATTAAAAGGAGAAGGCACCTGGGCGCAAAATGCGGTGGTATTGGCTAATGCCGCTATGGCCCTGCATTGTACCGGCACTCATAGTAATTATAATGATGCGTATCTTGCGGCTGTGGATAGCCTGGAAAGCGGGAAAGCGCTGAACGCCCTAAAAAAACTAAAGCAATTACAGTAACTGAGCTGTGAGCGATGAGCTTTGAGCCACCGATAGCCGGCTGATCATTGCTGACTCCTAAAAGCCGTACTAAACCTAACACCTAACACCTGATACCTAATATGAACATTTTAGATACCATAATTGAACATAAGAAGATTGAAGTGGATGAGCGGAAACGAAAAAGCTCTATTGCCATGCTGGAGCAATCGGAATATTTTTCACGGCAATGCTTTTCACTCCGGAAGTTTTTATTAGATGAAACTAAAACGGGTATCATTGCTGAGTTTAAACGAAAGTCGCCTTCAAAAGGATGGATCAATGCCGATGCCGATCCGGCAAAAATTACTGCGGCATATACCCAATATGGCGCTTCAGGATTATCCGTATTAACGGATGAGCACTTCTTTGGCGGCACGGCTGCTGACTTGAAAATGGCGAGGGTCAACGCTATTCCTGTGCTGCGAAAAGATTTTATGATTGATGAATACCAGGTGGTGGAAGCCAAAGCGATGGGAGCCGACGTGATCTTGCTCATTGCGGCTAACCTGACAAGGAGCCGGGTTAAGGCATTGGCCGCTACAGCCAAAAGTGTAGGATTGGAAGTGCTGCTCGAGATTCATAATGAAGAAGAGCTGGAGCATGTTTGCGACGATGTGGATATGGTGGGCGTGAATAACCGCAATCTCAAAACATTTGAGGTGAGCATTGATGCCTCCATTCGCCTGGGGAGATTAATACCAACGGGTAAAATAATGATTTCTGAAAGCGGCATTAGCAATATTGCCACGATAAAAGAATTACGAACGCATGGGTATAAAGGATTTCTAATTGGTGAAAATTTCATGAAGACACCAGATCCCGCGATTGCTTTTGCCGCATTTGTAGCGCAACTAAAAAGCTAAACGGTATGCGAATAAAAGTTTGTGGAAATACACAGTTGAAACAGGTATATGCGCTCGACGAGATGGGTGTTGAATTTGCCGGATTTATTTTTTATCATAAATCGCCGCGGTACGTGGTTGGCCGCATTCAGGGGGAAGAATTGAAGAAAGCTAAGTTTAAGATCAATAAGGTAGGTGTTTTTGTAAATGCCGGTTACGACGAGGTGATGAAATACGTGGAGACTTATGGATTGTACATGGTACAGTTGCATGGCGATGAATCACCCAGGCTATGTGAAAGAATAAGCGAACAGGTGCCTACCATCAAAGTGTTCAGGATTAAAGAAGGAGATAATATCGACTGGAAAGTAAGAGAGTACGGGAACGTGAGCGATTTATATTTGTTTGATACCGATTGGTCTAATTTTGGTGGCAGCGGAAAAAAGTTTGACTGGAAGATACTCGATGCTGCAAGTATTAACAAGCCTTTTTTGTTAAGCGGTGGTATTGGGATGGAGGATGTTGAATCGCTGCACAAATTTGCAGATGGTAAACAGGGCGCTAATTTGTTTGCGGTAGACATTAACAGCAAATTTGAAACTAGTCCGGGTGTAAAGGACATAGAGAAGATAAAGACTTTTTTGAAGGCGTTGAACCTGCGCAGCGGTTGAAGGATTTGGAGGGATGAAATAAAGAGCATCAAGACGAGGTCGGCGAGTTTGCATAGCAGCATAAAATAATTTTAAACGATGATCAACAGAACAATAGCGTTAGCAAAGTACAAAGGCACATTTCAACAGCCCGATATTTTCGGCTATTATGGTGGTTTTGGTGGCGCCTATATTCCCGAGATGTTGCATCCCAATGTGGAGGAATTGAAAAGCCAGTACCTGAAGATTATTTACGATGAAGGTTTTCAGCAGGAGTTCAGGGGCTTGCTGAAGGATTACGTAGGAAGACCATCGCCATTATACCTGGCGAAAAGGTTAAGCAAAAAGCACGGAACAACAATATTGCTGAAAAGGGAAGACCTTAACCATACGGGTGCGCATAAAATTAACAATACCATCGGACAAATATTACTGGCAAGGCGCCTGGGTAAGCATAGGATCATTGCGGAAACAGGCGCCGGTCAGCACGGTGTGGCCACTGCTACGGTATGTGCCCTGATGAATATGGAATGCGTGGTGTATATGGGCGAAAAAGACATTCAAAGGCAGGCGCCGAATGTGGCACGCATGAAAATGCTGGGCGCAACCGTAGTACCTGCTGTGAGCGGTAGCAAAACCCTGAAGGATGCCACCAACGAAGCCATACGCGACTGGATCAATAACCCTGTGGATACACATTATATTATTGGAAGCGTGGTAGGGCCCCATCCTTACCCCGATATGGTAGCACGGTTTCAAAGCGTCATCAGTGAGGAGATACGCTGGCAGTTAAAAGAACATACAGGCAGTGAGTTACCTACGCATGTTGTGGCTTGTGTTGGCGGTGGAAGCAATGCGGCAGGCGCCTTTTATCATTACCTGGAAGAATTTTCTGTTCAGTTGGTTGCGGTGGAAGCATCGGGTCATGGGGTGCATAGTGGCATGAGCGCGGCTACCACACAATTGGGCAAGCCTGGCGTACTGCATGGTAGCAAGAGTCTGGTGATGCAAACCGAAGATGGGCAGGTGGTAGAACCACACAGTATTTCGGCAGGTTTGGACTACCCGGGTATCGGTCCGCTCCACGCACATTTATTTGAAAGCGGTCGCGGCCTGTTTTTAAGCGCAACAGACCAGGAGGCGATAGATGCGGCATTTGAACTCACCAAACTGGAAGGCATTATCCCGGCATTGGAAAGCGCCCATGCCATCGCCGGATTGAATCAATTGAAGCTAACGTCGAAGGATACCGTAGTTGTTTGCCTGAGCGGAAGGGGAGATAAGGATATGGCAACCTATATGGAGGCGATGGGGAAGGAGCTATGAGCTATCAGCTATGAGCTATCGGCTATCAGGTATCACTCATTACTGAATGCTCATTACTGAAAGCTCATTACTGAAAGCTCATTGCTGAAATCCGACTGCTCACAGCCCTCTTTTTTCATGGGAAGCCCAATATCAATAATCTTCTTTAAATATTTGGAGTAATACATATGAGCAGAATACAGGAACTGTTTACAAAGAAAAAAGGTAAAGTGCTGAATATGTACTGTACGGCCGGCTACCCGGCATTGGACAGTACCTTGCAGGTAATGCAATCGTTGGAAGAAAACGGCGCTGATATAGTGGAACTGGGGATGCCTTACAGCGATCCATTGGCGGATGGCCCTGTAATACAGGAAAGTGGTGGCGTGGCCCTTCAGAATGGAATGACAATAAAAGTATTGTTCAGCCAATTGAAAAATTTCCGGCAAACCATACATCTGCCTGTAATACTAATGGGTTATATGAACCCGGTACTGCAATATGGATTTGAGAAATTTTGCGCCGATGCTGCTGCTGTTGGTGTGGACGGCCTCATCCTTCCGGATCTTCCTATTCGTGAATTCGAAACAGAGTATGCTGCTGTCACCAGGAAATATGGATTGGATTTTATTTTCCTGGTTACGCCCGAAACGTCCGCAGAGAGAATTCGAAGAATTGATGCGTTGAGTACCGGGTTTATTTATGCAGTTTCATCTTCATCTACCACCGGTACTGATAAGAATTTTTCGGGCGTTGAAATTTACCTGAAAAAGTTGCAGCAAATGAACCTGGTAAATCCCGTGCTGGTGGGTTTCGGCATAAAAGATAAGGCCAGTTTTCAATCGGCCTGTACTTATGCTAACGGCGCCATTATTGGCAGCGCCTACATAAAAGCCTTGCAAAATAACATGGATGTGGAGGAAACCACGCGAAAATTCCTGAACGGAATATTAAAATAAGAGCGGAAAACGGGGCTCGAACCCGCGGCCTTCAGTTTGGGAAACTGATGCTCTGCCAACTGAGCTACTTCCGCGTCAAATAAAGTTACAATGAATCTGGTAATAATAAAATATAATGCAGGCAATATACAGTCGGTTCTTTATGCACTGGAACGCATCGGGAAACGGGCTGTGGTTACAGACGATGTGCAGCGCATTCAAGAGGCGGATAAAGTAATATTTCCAGGGGTGGGCGAGGCCAGCAGCGCCATGCGGTATTTAAGAGACAGGAAACTGGATACGGTGATCAAAAATTGCACCCGGCCCTTTTTGGGTATTTGCCTGGGTATGCAACTGATGTGCCGGTTCTCGGAAGAGAACAATGTAGAATGTTTGAATATATTTGACGAAGACGTGAGGTTCTTCAGGCATGCTTTGAATAATAAACCGGCTGATGCGAAGATACCGCAGATAGGCTGGAACAATATTTACAATCTAAAAACGGCATTGTTTAATGATGTGGCTGAGCAAAGCTATACCTATTTTGTGCACAGCTATTATGCAGCGTTAGGCGAACATACCATTGCTACAACCGATTATATTATTCCCTATAGTTCGGCCCTGCACAAAGATAATTTTTACGGTGTACAGTTTCATCCCGAAAAAAGCGCTGACGTGGGCGAACAGATTATTAAGAACTTTATTGACCTATAGATAAAATTGCCAAAGTATTATGGAGATTATTCCCGCGATTGATATCATAGATGGAAAATGTGTGCGGCTTACGCAGGGCGACTATGCGCAGAAAAAAATATACAACGAGCATCCGCTGGAAGTGGCAAAAGAATTTGAAGGAGCAGGGCTGCAGCGGCTGCACCTGGTAGACCTGGATGGAGCTAAAGCCGGCCAGGTAAAAAACTGGAAAGTACTGGAGACACTGGCTGGAAAAACCGGACTGACGATTGATTTTGGGGGAGGCATAAAGCAGTTGGATGATGTAAACATTGTTTTTAATTCCGGCGCTGCATTAGCAACCGTTGGCAGTATAGCAGTAAAGGATGAAAAAGAACTGGTGGCGTGGTTCAGCATTTTTGGGCCAGACAAATTCCTCCTGGGGGCCGACGTAAAAGACGAAAAAATTGCAATAGGCGGCTGGCTGGAAACAACCAACATCTGGGTATATGATTTTATGGAAAAATATATACAGTATGGCATCACTCAAATCTTCTGTACAGATGTAAGCAAAGACGGCAAGTTGGAAGGCCCTGCAGTGGAGTTATACAAAAATATTACTGCAAAATTTCCCGGACTGCATTTTATTGCAAGCGGCGGCGTTAGTTCCATTGACGATCTGCATGCCCTCCGGGAAGCCGGTTGTAAAGGCGTGATCATTGGAAAGGCGATATATGAGGGAAGGGTTAAAATACAGGATTTGA
>CAYMKT010000133.1:0-10538 GCA_964391065.1 uncultured Terrimonas sp.
GGGTTTCATAGCTGCCTCAAGCCTTTACATGGAACCCCGGCACAACGCTAACTCGTAAACTTATACCCTACGCCTCTTATGGAATGGAAATAGCGGGGATTACGGCTGTCTTCTTCGAAATATTTACGGAAGCTTAGTATAAAATTATCTACGGTGCGGGTGGTGGGGTACACGTTGTAGCCCCAAACCGATTGCAATATTTTTTCCCTGGGTACCACGTCGTTTTTGTTTTCCAGTAAAAGTTTCAGCAGCATCGCTTCCTTTTTACTGAGGTCTATCTTTTCGCCACGGTAATTGATGGCCGACTGTGCGCTAAAATCTATTTTGTTTTTCCCAAACTGGTAATGCTCCCCTATCGTTTCTTTGTGCTGTAATTTTTTATTTTTATTGATCAGCTTTTTTACGCGCAACAACAGTTCTTCCAGGTTAAAGGGTTTGGTAATATAATCATCGGCTCCTTTTTTAAGTCCCAGCACTTTTTCGGCGCTGCTGCTTTTAGCGCTCACCATTAATATCGGTACATCGTTGTTGTTCAGTCTCAGATTTTCGGCAACGCCAATACCGTCAATTTCGGGAAGCATCACGTCCAGTATCACCAGGTCAAAGTATTCTTCTCCTATGCGCTTCAATGCTTCCGCCCCATCGCCCGCGCATGACACTTCATAACCTTCCAACTCCAGGTTGAGCTTTAAGGCTTCCTGCAGATTCTCTTCATCTTCTACCAGCAGAATATATCCCTGTTCTGTTGCGTTACTCATACATTATGTTGCTATGGCATGGAGTGTTATTGTAAAAATACAACCCGAAGGGGTATTGTCGGTAACGGTTATGTTCCCGTCGTGGTCCTTTGCGATTTTCTTTGTCAGATATAATCCCAACCCGGTTCCCTTTGTGCTTCTTGTGTTTTCGTTGCCCGGGCGGTAAAATTTTTCGAATATTCTTTTCTTCTCTTTGTTTGGAATGCCTTTTCCTTCGTCCATTACCTGCAATTGCGCCGTAGTTCCTTTTTTCCGCAAATCAATCTTTACCCGTTTTTGCCTGCCCGAATACTTAATGGCGTTTTCAATAAGGTTATTCACCGCCAGTTGCAGCAGCAGGCTGTCGCCTTTCACGTATATACTTTCTTCCAGGGATTCGTTGATATCCTGGCCGGGAAAGAGGCTTTTAAAATAAGCGCCGCATTCCTGCACCAGTTCGCTGAAGTTTACCATTTCTTTATTGAGCAGGTAACCTCCCGCATCTATTTGCGAAGCGAGCAGAATATTATCGCAAAGATCATTAAGCCGGTTCGATTCCTGCAGGGTATTGCTGATCAGTTTTTCCCGTTGCGGCTCCTCCAGTTTTCTTTTCAGCAGTGTTTCCAGGTTGAGTTTTGTGATGGCGATAGGTGTTTTGAGCTCATGCGTAATGGCCATCATAAAGTTCTGTTGCTGCGTATTCAATCGTATTTGTCGCCGGGTAGCCCGGTACACAAAAACGGCGCCTACCAAAATAAGCAACATAAAAGTGGCGCCTTCGCCTGTATACTGGGCTATTTTTCTTTTTTCTTCGTTCTCAATGGCTTCGGCTTTAATAATATAATCGGGAGCGTCTTTTTTTAACTGCATCATTTTATAGTCCGCCATCTGCCTGGTTTGTTTAACAAGCGACAGGAACCAGAATACGAGAGCGGTAACAATGTAGGTAAGCAGGAACCAGTAAACAATGGTAATAACGGTAAGTCGTTTTCTTTTATATAAGCTTGCCATTACCTGATCACTTTTTCAACGCGTATGCCGGCGTTCATAATATGCTTCAGCGGGTTGTCGCGCATAATCTGCTCTAGCGTAAAAGTACATTCCCCTGAATTTTTAAACCGGTAAGGCTGAGGGGTAATTAATCGTCTTACCTCGTAAATATCATCCATGCCCGTGCCCAGCCATCCCTTGCTGTTGTCTGCCAGTTGAATGTCTACCCGCTGCTGCTTCGCGGTATCGCCCGGAAGCTGGTAGCTAAGGTTAAGCCAGATATTGTTATAACTATAGGCGTAGGTATGCCTCAGGGTAACATATATATTGTATGGCGCCAGGGTATCGGTTATATTAAAGAGAATGGAAGGTTGAAACGACCGGTCCCACTGTTGTTTGGGAATAACAATATTTTTTTCAAAAACATCAACGCTTTTGCATCCCGCGTTACCCAAAACCAAACCTGAAATAATGGCAACGCAAAGCGCCGAAACAAAGTTATTTTTCAAGCTCATATTTTTTACTTACAAAACGTTTAAAACCTGTTCTTTCGCCTTTTCCAGCTCATCCTTCATGAGTACCACCGATTTTTGTATGGTGGAGTCGTAAGCCTTAGCCCCTGTAGTGTTAATTTCCCTTCCTATTTCCTGGAGAATAAAGGAGAGCTTTTTGCCTTTGGCCTCCCCGTTTTCTTTTAACAGGGATTGAAAATAATCGCAGTGATTTTTTAACCTCACCTGTTCTTCGCTGATGTCGATCTTTTCGATATAGTATATCATTTCCTGTTCCAGGCGGTTGCTGTCAAAATTATCTTTACCTACATTTTCTTCCAGCAACTTCTCCAGCCCTTCGCGTATTTTTTGCTGGCGTAAAGGTTCCAGTTCAATTACTTTAATTTGCTGCTCAAGAATATTATTAATGCGTTGCGTGAGGTCTTTTTCCAAAACCGCTCCTTCGTTCATCCTGTGTGCATTAATATTCTGGATGGCTGCCTGCATCACCTGTTGAAAACCCTTCCAGTCGTCTTCATCCAATACTTCAGTAGACGGCACTACTACCTCGGGCAATTTAAGCAGTGAACTTAAAATAGAGCCGGTATCCAGTTTCAAATCTTCGGCCAACTCGGCTAATGACTGGTAATACGACTTGGCCAGTTCCGTATTAATGACAACCGGCCTTGCCGCGCCGTTTTGTTTAAGGGTAATCATACAATCGATACTCCCCCGCAGTAAATTTTCCGACAGCATATTGCGTATGTCAAACTCATAGGGCCGGAGTAAGGAAGGCAGCTTTAAAGAAATTTCAAATTGTTTCCCGTTCAGCGATTTAATCTCAACTAAAAAAGTTTTCTTCCCGATGGTTTGTTCTGCGCGTCCAAAACCCGTCATTGACTTTAACATATCTGCAAATGATTTAAAGGGCAAGGTAATTTATTTTCCGAAGAGTTGACTATAGATTGTCTGCTTCGGTAAGGTTTTCATGTCGCCGGGTAACATGTGCTGTAAGCTGATATTTTCGATACGGCACCGAATTAAACGAAGCACAGGAAACCCAACATGGGCCATCATCTTTCTCACCTGCCTGTTTTTTCCTTCGGTAAGAATCAGCCTCACCCAGGAATCGGGAATGTTTTTTCGAACGCGTATAGGTGGGTTGCGATCAGGAACGAGCGGAGGCTGCTCCAATGCAAATGCACGGGCGGGCCTTGTAAAATATTTTTTACCGTTGCTGCTGACCGGTACGCCTTTTTCTAATTGTTGTATTGCTTCTTCCGTTACCGATCCCTCTACCTGTGCCAGGTACTCTCTTTCATGAACAAACCTGGGATGCAGTAAACGATAATTCAATGTTGTGTCATTGGTTAAAATGAGTAAGCCCTCGCTATCATAATCCAACCTTCCTACAGGGTATACATCCTTTTCTACAGTAAAAAAATCCTTAAGACAATGTTTGCCTTCGGCAGATGTAAACTGCGACAAAACGAAATACGGCTTGTAAACGATGTAGTATTTGTATTGCATAGCAACAAAAAAAAGCCCCCCGTTGTGCGGAGGACTTTATTATATGGATGGGTTAGTAAGTACCGGGAAACAAATTTCCCAACACAATATTAAAAATAATTTTTTCTAACAAGAAAAAAATTCGATTAATTTTTATGCACATTTTGAACGGGCTGCTTGTGGATATCACCAACCTTTAAAGAAAGGAGAACTTTTTAAACGGAGGTTTTATTTTTTTAGCTGGTTTTTTGTTTGTTGTATTTTGACTTCACCTTGTTCTTTTTTCTTTTCGTTTTAAAAAAATCAGCGGTCAGTAATTTTGTTTTGTTACACTGTAACTGTTGGTACGTGTATATTACAGCAGCGGATCACTACAATGCTGTTTCTGTTAAGCATATTAAAACCGTTCTGTAATTAGTTTCCGGAAGTTGTTGGAGCTGCTTTATTTTTGCTAAAACTTACCGCATGAAATTTCCATCACCTGTTTCTGTGCAATGGATTGCAGATTTGATCGGCGCCCGGGTTGTGGGTAATATTAACGGTTCTGTAACGGGCTTAAATGAAATTCATAGGGTGGAAGCCGGTGATATTGTGTTTGTAGACCATCCAAAGTACTACGCTACCTGTGTCGATTCTGCCGCCACCTGCATCATCATCAACAATGTAACCGATTTCCCGGCGCATAAAACCTTACTGGTAACTGAGCAACCTTTTGAAGCTTATCTTATGCTGGTTGATTATTTCCGGCCGTTTATCCCATCCACCAAATCCATTAGCGATGATGCGGTAATAGGAGAAGAAACTGTGTTATCGCCAGGCGTGTTTATAGGTCATCATGTAACAATAGGTAAAGGTTGTATCATTCATCCCAATGTTACTATATTGGAGCATTGTGTTATTGGCGATCGTGTGGTGATACAGGCAGGAACGGTAATTGGGTCGGATGCCTTTTATTATAACAATAAAAAGAACCGCGAAGTTTGGTATAAGAAAATGAAAAGTTGCGGACGGGTGGTTTTGCAGGATGATGTGGAGATTGGCGCCGGGTGTACCATCGACAGGGGAGTGACTCATGATACCTTAATCGGGAGAGGCACCAGGTTGGATAATTTGGTGCATGTAGGTCATGACACTACCATTGGCGAAAATTGTTTGATAGCCGCCCAGGTGGGGATAGCGGGTGGAGTGGAGATAGGCAATGGTGTAACCTTGTGGGGGCAGGCAGGGATAAATAAAACATTGAAGATTGGAGATAACGTAACCGTGCTTGCACAAAGCGGTATTCCTTCGTCAATTGATAATGGTAAAGTTTATTTTGGATCTCCGGCTGAAGAGGCAGGAATCAAAAAAAGAGAATTAGTTTGGATAAAACGCATTCCCGAGTTATGGAATAAGGTGATGAATGCGAAGGATTGATTTTATGATGGACTAATTTGTTAGTCAGGATCGGGATAATAATCATAAGGAAGAAAGTCTGCCATTTTTTCCCAGGCCCAATATCCCAGCGTAAGTACATCTTTCTGATCATAATAATACCCGTTCTCTTCGATGATTATACCATTGGCAAGATCAAGAATAGAAATCTGTACAGGCGTATCCATCGGTAATTTATTTGCTGCCAGGTAGGTAATGCCGGGTTTTTCCTTCGTATATACTATCCTCAGTCTTCCCGGGAAGAAAAGACCTACCCTGTTATAATCCAGGGTGTCGTAATATTCTGCGATGTACGGGTTGTATATAGGTTCTGATTTATCCGTTCCGTCGTCAATCAGTTCAACTTTAAAGCCATCCCGGTTCAATGTACTGTCGTGGTATGCCCGCAAAAATTGTAATACCGATCCCCTGTAGGCTACTTTTCTTTTTTCTTTCCACACCAGCATTTCTTCCTCGCTGCCCTCCATCTGTTCGTAAAATGGGTAGCCGGTATAAAGCGTTTTGCTGTCGTTATATTCATGAACAAAAGAATCGAGTTGATATTTTATGGTATAGCCAAGCGCTTTATTGCTGATAATAAGAACAGAGTCGGTGATTACTTTTAACCTTTTTCTCTTCCTGCTGTAAAAGAAACGAAGCACTTCCGGGTTTTCAATCACGCAATCCTTGCTGCTGATTGTTCGTCCAATAAAATTGTCGGTAAGAAATTGCCCGTATTTCTCCCACCCGTTTTGCACTTCGGTGGTGGCTACAATAGATACTTCTTCCAGGTTTTTCTCTTTCTGTTTAAGCTCAATAACAAGAGCAGCCACTTCGGGCATGGTATTGCTAACGCGCACCGATTGGGTTTCCAGTCCCATAAAAGAAATCACCAGGTCGTAACCACCATTACCTAAGCTCAGTTGAAATTCGCCATCGGCATTGGTGACGGTTCCTATTGTGGTATTCTGACAAAATACCGAAGCGCCCTGTAAAGGTTGCTGAGTTGCGGAATCTATTACTTTACCCGCTACACGAAAATGGGTTTGAGCAAATAAGAATACCGGTAGCAAAAACGCGGGTAATAATTGTATTGTTTTTATCATCGGATAATTGTTATTTTCAGGGGCATTGAATCAGTCAAAACAGGTGCAAGTCATTTTAGTTAACCGAACGTCAAAAGCCTAGCCATATTACGTCCGGCACTAAAAATATCATAACATTAACGGGAGGCTATTGATGCATGATTTTATATTCATTACAATATTCCTGTATGGATTGTTGCAGCGGCTTATAGTTGAAATCCGGTAATGCATTGAGCAATTTATTGTTGTTAAAATATACTTTTCTTCCGGCGGTATCTGCGGCTTCTTTTGTAAGCAATGGCTCGCCCCCGGTAAAAAAGCCCCTTATTTTTTCTATCCGCCATAATAAGCCTGCCATATGTGGCGATGCTTTTTTGTAAGGCGGTTTTTTGCCAAAAGCCATTGCCATTTCGGCGAACACTTTTCTGAATGGCCAATTTTCCGCGCTCACTATAAACCGTTCACCGGCAATATCGCTTTCCATAAGCAGCATCATAGCTTTGGCAACATCGGCGGCATCTACAAACCCGCTTATCCCTTCTGTATACCAGGGAAAGCTGTTCCAGGCTTTTTTAAAAACGGCCGCTGAACCCTGCTCCCAATTACCTGCACCCAGGATGAGCGTGGGGTTTACAATCACCGCATTTAATCCCTCGCTTATTCCCCGCCAAACTTCCAGCTCGGCAAAATATTTGCTGCGGCCATAATTCGAGTTATTGCTCTCTTCTTCCCATCGGGTTTCTTCGGTTACCTCCATTCCATCCCGCTTGCGCCCCATTGCAGAAACCGAACTTACATGTACCAGTTTTTGTATGCCTGCTTTAAGCGCCGCATTTACCACATTGGCAGTGCCCCCGGCATTTACTTTAAGCAGTTCGTGTTTTTTTTTGGGGTTAAAAGAAACGGTGGCTGCGCAATGATAAACCTGTTGGCATTCCTGCATCAGTTCTTCCAGCAATGTAACATCAAGGATATCGCCCTGTATCCATTGCACTTTATCAGAATAGTTTGTTTGAGGAATGGCTTTTCTATATAATGCACTTACTGCTTCTCCACGGGCAACGAGGTTGCGTAGAAGATAACTGCCCAATAAACCTGTGCCACCCGTAACAAGAATCATACAAAAAAAATAAGCGGTTGAAGCGCCAAAGCTATGGGAAGTTATTTAATAAGATATGTGAGTTGCTAATAATACCGGTTCCCAAAATTTTCACATTTACCACATTTTCATCTTTCCACATTTGCCTACACTACTCCGGTAAACTGTTTCAGGAATCTTACATCATTTTCACTGAACAACCTGATATCATTAATGCCATATTTCAACAGGGCGGGACGTTCTACTCCCATACCAAAAGCAAAGCCGGTGTATTTTTCGGGATCAATATTGCAATGTTCCAGCACTTTGGGGTGTACCATGCCGCAACCTAATATTTCTAACCAGCCTGTGTATTTGCATACATTGCAACCTTTGCCTTTGCAAAGCTGGCAACTGATGTCCATTTCAGCGCTGGGTTCGGTAAATGGAAAATAGCTGGGACGAAAACGGATTTTTACATCATCTCCATACATCTCCTGCACAAAATAGTACAGGGTTTGTTTAAGGTCCGCGAATGATACTTCCTCATCTATATATAAACCTTCCACCTGGTGAAAGAAACAATGGCTGCGGGCGCTGATGGTTTCATTGCGGTATACACGGCCCGGACAAACAATTCTCAACGGCAATTTTCCTTTCTCCATTTCCCTGATCTGGATATTACTGGTATGCGTGCGAAGCAACCATGCAGGGTCGGTAGATATATAAAAAGTGTCCTGCATGTCGCGGGCAGGATGATGCTCCGGTAAATTAAGGGCGGTAAAATTATGCCAGTCGTCTTCAATTTCCGGACCTTCAGCAACCGAAAACCCCAGCCGTTGAAAAATAGAGACGATACGGTTGCGCATCATGCTGATGGGATGGCGGCTACCAACGGGTATTACATCCGCCGGCAAGCTAAGATCAATAACTTCACCAGCCGAAGTTTCACCGTTCAGGCTGGCATCCTTCAGGGCATTGTATTTCGCTTCTGCAAATTGTTTGAAATCATTTAATAGCTGTCCGAATTCTTTTTTCCGGTCGGCTGGCACATGCTTCATTTCCCCCATCAGTGCTTTCACCAGCCCTTTAGTGCCCAGGTAGGCAATACGAAACTGTTC
Source organism: uncultured Terrimonas sp. (assembly GCA_964391065.1). Classification (GTDB taxonomy): domain Bacteria; phylum Bacteroidota; class Bacteroidia; order Chitinophagales; family Chitinophagaceae; genus Agriterribacter. The sequence goes on from CAYMKT010000133.1 coordinate 8,425, forward strand.
TGCAGCATCTGCACCGGTAGTCGCATAGGAACTTATTTCATGCCGGTAGCCTTCAATTTTTTGCAACAATTCTTCCATGGCGCGAAGATAAGAAAAGGAATATCTTTAATAAAGATCATCCAGTTTCATCTTCAGGTATTTGGTAACGCTGCGGTGCGTGCTGATAAAAGTAATGACGATGCCGATCAGAATAAGCACTAAAAAGAGTAAGGCAAGTAGTCTGTAGTCGCGCAGGGCTTTTATTTCAGGAAGCCATTTCTCAACACCGAAAATAAAAATGAGAATGACCGCTATCGCTATCAGGGCGCTTAGAAAGCCGTTTGCTATTGCCTTCACATCAAACGGCTTCGATATGAACCAGCGGGTAGCCCCAACCATCTGCATGGTTTTTATTAAAAAGCGGTTGCTGAACATGGCCAGTTTAATGGTATTGTCGATAAGAACAAGTACTAATATTCCCAGTAAAGTTACCGCCCCCAGTAAAACCCAGCCCACTTTACGAACTACATTGTTGAGGTTGCTCACTACTTCATCGGGGTAGCGGATTTCACTTACTGCCATGTTTTGCGAAAGGTCGTCGGTTATGGCTGTGAGAGAATCTTTATTTACATATTCCGATTTTACATTAAAGTCGATGCTTGCCGGCAGCGGGTTGTAATCAAGCACCTTATTCCAGTCCTCATTACCTTCTTTAATAAATTTTTCCTTAGCCATTTCCTTGGTTACGTGCTCGGCCGATGTGGCGTAGGGTTTCTCCTTAATATACGAGATGAGGGTATCAATATCTTTTTCAGCCGCGTTTTCGCGCAAATATACCTGCACCTGCACGCTGCCGCGAAAATACCGTTCTAACTTACTTCCATTAATTACAAACCAGCCTAAAATGCCGATAAGTATCAGCAAAGATGCCACACCCAGAATGCTAAAGAAATAAGAAGGTTTGCTCCTTCTCATGGAAGTTTTACTGATTTCAATCATGAAACAGGATTAATTAAGTTCTAAATGATAGCATTTTTATCAAAAAATGAGAAGAACGATTTCGCTTTTCAGTTTTCTGATAGAGAATGCAGCTTTCATCTTACATGCTGCAAACGCAGCGAAGGTACGGACAGGGTTGCGCAAAAATAACGGTTTTATAACTGCATTCCGTAAATTTGCCCCCCACTTAACGGCTGATCGGATTGAATATTTTTTGTAACAGCCATTTACTTTATACGATAAGGGATTTTTAACATTATGGAATACAATTTCAGAGCGATCGAAAAAAACTGGCAAAAACGCTGGAAGAGTGAAGAGGCATATAAAGTACGCAATGATTCGCCGAAACCAAAGTATTATGTATTGGATATGTTTCCCTATCCCAGCGGTGCGGGCTTGCATGTGGGTCATCCGCTCGGCTATATTGCCAGTGATATTTTTGCACGTTATAAAAGGTTAAAGGGCTTTAATGTACTGCACCCGATGGGGTACGATGCATTTGGGTTGCCGGCGGAGCAATATGCTATTGATCACGGCATACACCCGGCCGTATCTACCGAAAATAATATCAATACCTTCAGAAAGCAGTTGGATAATATTGGTTTCTGTTACGACTGGAGCCGCGAGATTCGCACCAGCGACGCCAACTATTATAAATGGACGCAATGGATATTTCTCCAATTGTTCAAAAGCTGGTACAACCGCCGTACCAAAAAGGCAGAAAGCATTGAGGGGCTGGTTGCCATTTTTGAGTCGGAAGGAAATGTCCATCACGAAATTCCCAATACGAAATTTCAAATTTCCAGTCTCCGGTCGCCGGTTTTTAATTCGGAAGAATGGGCATCGTTTGATGAGTTTACCCAACACTCCATATTAATGGAATACCGCCTTGCCTATTGTGGTTTTGGAGAAGTGAACTGGTGTGAAGCATTGGGAACTGTTTTAGCTAACGATGAAGTGATCAATGGCGTGAGCGAACGCGGTGGTCACCCCGTGGTAAAGAAAAAATTGCGGCAGTGGTACCTGCGCATTACCGAATACGCTGATCGTCTCCAGGGCGATTTGGACAGCCTGGAATGGAGCGACGCCATGAAAGAAATGCAAACCAACTGGATTGGTAAAAGCAGTGGGGCGGA
>CAYMKT010000134.1:0-4208 GCA_964391065.1 uncultured Terrimonas sp.
ATTTCGTATTGGCAGGGTGGTTTTGACAGATGAAAAACAGCAGGTTGCCATCTGCGGACACGGTGGGTCTCAATTCCGGCAGATCAGAATTTATATTAATACCAAGATTTTCAATTTTCACAATCGTTTCAGCGGTGATAATGTTTTCTTTCTGAGGGATTAAAGCCACGGAGGTATCAAAAGACACCACCGATGTATCCGTTGATGTTTGAGCAACGGTGGTTTGAATGCAGTGGAATAGTATAGCAATGGTAATGATTTTTTTCACAGTGCAGGATTTTCTTCAGGATAACGAATATTATCCCAAAAAAATACATCCATAGCCCATGAATTATTGGCTTTTTGGGTGCGATGATGCATGTAGCCCGCATGAAAATGGGGAAATAGTGAGTTGGAACAACATATTTTTACTGAAGTAATGCTGAGGTTCCGCCCTCAGCATTACCTTAAATGATATTACCGGATTTGGCCACGCACTATTCCAGGTGGATAGAAATTGGAGTGTGCATTTACATATGCTGCTCCATTAACGAGCAGATCATACTGCTCATCTGTTAAGTCCGTTACTATATTTTTGCCAAAATCATCCGGCGTGTGGCATAGAAATATTCTCACCGGCCCGTTAGTACCCACTGCACCCTCGTGAACATGAGAAAACCTCAATGCATCGCCGGGCTCAATGTTTTGAACAATCACTTTTGAGTACAGTTTTCTTGAAGTACTTACTCTTAAGTGAGCTAAACCTTTAGTAGGCGTAATTACAGCAGGCACTTCATTGTCTCCACTGAGCTTAATCACCATATTAAGTACGTAGGGTCCGCCACCATTCGATTCATCGTTGTCATTTTTTAGTTCCGACTTTTTTGCTGCAGGATCATCTGGTTTTACATTGCTTTTTTGGCAGGAGAAGATCGCAATGCTTAGAATGAGCAGCGGGACAAACAATTTCTTTTTCATGACATCATTTTTAATTGTGAACGAATAAAAAACGGTATTGTACAAAAAGGAAACGGCAATAGACGAGCTTATACCAAGTGTTTTCTTAAAGTTAGTGTAAAATTGTATATAAGGGAAACACGGTTACTTTGAGCGACATCTATTGACTAGCTACGATTAATGGTGGCTGGAGGTTGCGGCGGAGCATAATTTTATATTATGAATCCACCAAATTGCTTGTGGTAACTAATTTTTTAGGCCGTGTGAAACACCTCGCGTACTGCCAGGGTTGTAAAGATGGACTGGATTCTGATCGGCTTTTTAATACATCACCACTTCTTCCTTATCCCATTCCACTTTTACTTTTTGTGAAATGATAGAATCAATGGCTTTGCCACAGTAATCGGGTTGTATGGGTAGTTCACGACTGAAGCGCCGGTCAATCAATACGCAAAGTTCTACTTTGGTGGGACGCCCAAAAGCGAGTAAAGCATCCAGCGCGGCTCTTGTGGTTCGTCCTTTGTAAAGCACATCGTCGATCAGCACCACATTTTTATTTTCTATGGAAAAGGGAATATCGGTTTTGTTGGCGGCATGCAGTTCGTTGCGTACATCGTCCCTGTAAAAAGTAATATCTAATTTGCCATACTGAAACGAAAGCGCTGGCGCCAGGTGCCTGATATGTGCAACCAGTTTATCCGATAAAAAAACACCGCGGGGTTGTATACCTATCAATACCGTATTGCTATAATCGGACTGACGTTCGATGATCTCATAGGCCAATCGCTGTATAGTGAGGTTCAACTGGTAAGGATCGAGAATGGTTTTCAATGAATGTGTGTTTTGAATAACGAATGTAAATTATTTTTCTTCCAAAAACGGATAGCCGTAATGAGTAGGCGGGTTAAATGTTTCCTTAATCGTTCTGGCGCTCAACCAGCGGTAGAGGTTAAGCATGCTTCCTGCTTTATCGTTGGTTCCGCTGGCCCTGGCTCCGCCAAACGGTTGCTGACCTACTACTGCTCCTGTGGGTTTGTCGTTAATATAAAAATTTCCTGCGGCGTTGCGTAAGCGGTCTGTAGCCAACTCTACCGCTTCGCGGTCTTTCGCAATAATGGAACCGGTTAATGCATAAGGAGAAGTTTGATCAACCAACTCGAGCGCGGCTTCAAACTTCGCGGCATGATACACGTAAATGGTGAGTACCGGGCCAAAAATTTCTTCACACATGGTGGTATATTTGGGGTCTTTGGCCTCAATAACAGTGGGCTGAATAAAATATCCCTTGCTTTTATCGCATTTGCCACCAACCAAAATTTCCGCTTTCTTATCTTCCCTGGCTTTGTCGATATATAATTTTATTTTGTTGAAGGACTTTTCGTCGATAACGGCATTAATGAAATTGGAAAAATCTTCAACCGTGCCCATTTTAAAACTTTTTACACCGGCGATCAGTTTCGCTTTCACTTCATCGGCAATATTGCTGGGAATATAAGCCCTGGAAGCGGCCGAACATTTTTGCCCCTGGAATTCAAAAGCGCCGCGCAGCAGCGCAGTAGCTACCACATCAGCGTCTGCGCTCTTATGGGCGATTACAAAATCTTTACCGCCTGTTTCACCTACAATGCGCGGATAGGTTTTATAATTGGGTATGTTTTCGCCAATCGTTTTCCACATGGTGTTGAATACCCCCGTAGAACCGGTAAAATGCACGCCGGCAAAGTCGTGATGCGAAAAACATACTTTGCCCAAAACCGGGCCGTCTACATAAATGAGGTTAATCACCCCTTCGGGCAAACCGGCTTCCTTCAAAATGCGCATGAACATCTGCGCTGAGTAAACCTGCGTATCGGCTGGCTTCCATACCACCACGTTGCCGCACATAGCTACCGACGTGGGAAGATTTCCACCGATGGCTGTAAAGTTAAAAGGGGTTACGGCGAGTACGAATCCTTCCAGCGGGCGCCATTCCATACGGTTATGGATACCCGCACTGCTAATGGGTTGCTGTTTATAAATCTCACTGAGGTAATGTACGTTGAATCGCAGGAAATCAATTAATTCGCATGAGGCATCGATCTCCGCCTGGTAGGCGTTTTTGCTTTGCCCGAGCATGGTAGTTCCGTTCATGCAGGAACGGTATTTTGTAGCGATAAGATCGGCGGCTTTCAAAAAAATGCCGGCCCGGTTTTCCCAACTCATGCTGGACCATGCGGTTTTGGCAGACAAGGCGGCTTCAATGGCTTGCTGTACATGCTTTTCGGTTCCCTGGTGGAAATAACCCAATACATGGTCCTTTTCATGCGGTGGGTGGATGCTCACTTTTTTTCCTGTCCGCACTTCTTTATTGCCGATATACATCGGTATATCGCGTTGTTCCTTTTTGAGTTCAGCCAACGTTTTTTTTAAAGCGGTCTTTTCTTTACTTCCCGCACCGTAGTTCAGTACAGGTTCGTTAGCCGGCAAAGGATAGCTAAAATAACCCAGGCTCATATCGCATGATTATAAATGAATGATATAGTGCGATAAAGGTACGATATTAGAAAGCTTTAATGGCCGACGCTCCGCCATCTCAAATCAGAGTACCTGGAACCCATATGCGTAGGGGTCGTCTTCCGGGTCAATCGTAATGGTATTGTATCCGTATACTCTGGCCCATCCTTCAATAGCGGGACGAATAGCCGGTTTGCCATGAATATTCAACTCTTCCACGATATGCCCGGTGAACGTGGAGCCGATAATACTTTCGTGCACGAATGCCTGGTCTTTTTTGAGTTTGCCTTTAGCGTACCACTGCGCCATACGGGCCGAAGTTCCTGTGCCGCAAGGGCTGCGGTCAATCGCCTTATCTCCGTAAAAAACCGCATTCCGCGCCGATGAATTTTTATCGAGCACTGCGCCTGTCCATAAAATATGCGAACAACCCCTTATGGTGGAGTCATCCGGATGTACAAATTCATATTTTTCATTAATGTTTTTACGCATTTCCCGGGCCCACGCAATGAGCTTATCTGACGGATAGTGCTCCAGTCCTTTAAAATGAGGCTGCACATCTACAATGGCATAAAAATTTCCGCCGTAGGAAACATCGATGAGCAGTTCGCCCAGATCGGGACAATTAACCGTTAGGTTTTCCTCCACCAGAAAGGCCGGAACATTGGTGAGCGTAACGCTTTTTATTTTACTGCCCTCCTGTTTGTAAGTGATCATCACCAGTCCTGCCGGGGTTTCCATCCGAACAGCACCGGGTGTTTTGGGTACAATCAGCCCTT
>CAYMKT010000134.1:4308-10491 GCA_964391065.1 uncultured Terrimonas sp.
CCTGCCGGGGTTTCCATCCGAACAGCACCGGGTGTTTTGGGTACAATCAGCCCTTCTTCGAGGGCAATGGTTATGGTTCCGATCGTACCGTGTCCGCACATAGGTAAACAACCGCTGGTTTCAATGAAAAGTACGGCAACGTCGTTATCTGGATCGTGAGGAGGGTACAGGATGCTGCCGCTCATCATGTCGTGCCCCCGGGGTTCAAACATCAATCCTTTTCTTATCCAGTCGTATTCCTTTAAAAAATGCTGGCGTTTTTCGCTCATGTTGTTTCCCTGTAATACCGGCCCACCACCTGCTACCAGCCGCACCGGGTTACCGCAGGTATGCGCATCAATACAGAAAAATGTTTTTTTCATGCAGACACTATCTCAAATCTAAAATTTCAAAGCTTCTTTACTCCACTCGTTGTTCACTATCCGCCAGATGTGTTGCGGGTTGGCGTCTTTCAACGCATCGGGCAGCATATCATTTTTGAACCCCTGAAAGCATACCGGGCGCACCCAGCGTTTAATGGCGGTTGTGCCAACCGAGGTAAACCTGTTGTCTGTAGTAGAAGGGTAGGGCCCGCCATGCACCATGCTGGCACAAACCTCCACACCGGTAGGTACGTCGTTTAAGATTACCCGGCCAGCAAGGGTAGTTTGAAGATCAATGATATCCTGGTGTGCGGTAATATCCGCATCTGTTGCCATAACGGTGGAGGTTAACTGCCCCTTCAATTGTTTCAACGCGGCTATCAACTCTTCCTTGCCGTCGCAACAAACCGCCAGCGAATAGGGACCAAACACTTCCTCCCGGAAATGCGGGTTTTGCAAAAAGTCTTTTGCTTTCACTCTTGCTATAGTAGGGAAAGCTTCTCCCTCACCTGGTTGTTGGGATGACTCACCTATCTTTTCTATTCCTTTCTGAGACAATGCGGCATTCAATCCTTTATTAAAGGAGGCATGAATGCCACTGTGCAACATTTTTTGCGGAACTACTTTGGATATTTCTTCACTGAGTAAGTTTAAAAAATGATCCAATGCATCACTTTGTATCGCCAGCAAAAGCCCGGGATTGGTGCAAAACTGCCCCATGCCCAGGGTAATAGAGGCCGCGTACGATTTAGCCAAAGCCGCTGCATTTTGCTGTAAGGTATTGGGAAAGAAAACGACAGGATTGATACTGCTCATTTCGGCAAAGACGGGTATGGGGTGTTCTCTTTGGTTAGCCAATTCCCAAAGCGCTTTACCGCCACTAAAAGATCCTGTAAAGCCAACACCTGTTGTGGCGGGATGCACTACCAATGCCTTGCCCACGGTATTACCTGAGCCCAATACATGCTGCACGGTATAAGGGTGTACACCTGCGATTTCTATTGCTTTTTGAATGGCCTCAAAAACCAGTTGGGAGGTTTTGGCATGGGCAGAATGCCCTTTTACTACTACTGTTGAACCGGAAGCCAGTGCACTGGCGGTATCGCCGCCTGCAGTTGAAAAAGCAAACGGAAAATTACTGGCGCCGAAAACTACCACCGGGCCTACCGGCAACAACATTTTCCGGGTATCGGGTTTGGGGGGAGTCCGGTCTTTATCGGCTGTATCAATCGCAGCCTCTACCCAACTTCCCTCTTCAATAAGCCGGGCAAACATTTTTAGCTGGTTGGTGGTACGGCTCAGTTCTCCGTTTAAACGGGGCAGCGGAAGATTTGTTTCTTCCTGTGCTGCCTGCACCAGGCGCTCCCGGGCAGCTTCTATTTGAACTGCGATTTCATTTAAAAAATGAGCACGTTGTAAAGCGCTTATTCCCCGGTAACCGGTAAACGCCTGCAGTGCGTTCTGCATGATTACATCAATATCTGTCATTTGTGTTGTATTATTTAAGCTGCGCAAGATACAATTGTTTTTTTTGGCTGATGGATTTCAACAGGTGAGGCCATTGGTTATGCCAGTTCAACAACCCATTCGGGCAATTCGGGCCGGGTGGCTAATGCGCCATTAATTACCTGCAGAATCTTCTCTCTTTCGGCGCCGGCAAGGGTTAAACGAGGAGCTCTTACATACTCACTCCCGATGCCGGTTTGGGATTCCGCTAATTTAATATATTGAACCAGTTTGGGATGAATGTCTAATTCAAGCAGTGGCATGAACCACCTGTATATAGATAATGCTTCTTTGTACCTGCCCGCTTTTACCAGGCGAAAAAGGGCTACGGTTTCTGCCGGGAACGCACATACAAGTCCCGCTACCAACCCATCTGCGCCCACTGCCAGTTCTTCAAAAGTGAGGGTATCCACCCCACAAAGTATTTTAAACCGGTTGCCAAAACGATTGATCATACGGGTAACATTACTGGTGTCCCTTGTTGATTCTTTCACCGCTTGAATGTTTTTTGTTGCCGTTAATTCATCAAACATGTCGGGTGTGATCTCAATTTTATAATCAACCGGGTTATTGTATAACATAATAGGTAAATCGGTGGAGTTGGCTACCGTATTAAAATAGGTAACCGTTTCTCTATGGTCGCTTTTGTAGCGCATGGGCGGCAGCAACATCAGCCCATCTGCTTTCCATGCTTTGGCCAGTTCGGTTTGCCGGATAGCTTCCCGCGTGGAACCTTCTGCAATATTGAGAATAACAGGTACCCGCCCTGCTGTTTTTTCTATGGCAGCTTTTACTAATATTTCTTTTTCCTCAACGGTAAGTGTGCTGGCCTCTCCCAAACTGCCGCCAAGAATAATACCGCTTACTCCCGCCTTTAATTGCGCATCCAGGTTTTTTTCAAAAAGGTCAATATCCAATGTGTCGTTGGAGGTGAATTTTGTAGTAAGTGCAGGAAACACGCCTGTCCACTGGAATGTCATATGATTTGATTAAATGGTTGAATAAAATGGTTTATCATTTTCGGGTAAGTTGCGAAAGAATAATGCCTGTTGCCACTGCGGCGTTCAACGATTCTGCCTGGCCAATCCGTGGTATGGTGACCTGCTTTTTGCAAAAAGAAAGTAATTCGGGGTTTACCCCTTTCGATTCGTTGCCCATCACTATTATTGCATCGGTTAATGCAGGGTATTCGTAAATAGACTGCCCCATTAATGTTGCCGCATACATATCAACACCTGCATATTGTTTACACCAATCGCAAAGATCGGTGTAAACTACATTTGTTCTTATTATGCTACCCATTGTAGCTTGTATTACTTTCGGGTTGTATAAATCAGCGCATTCCCTGCTGCATAGAAGATTCGTAATTCCAAACCAGTCGGCGATGCGGATGATCGTTCCAAAATTACCGGGATCCTGGATGCCGTCCAGCATTAACATTAATCCTTTTTTATGGGTCAGTGGCTCCGGTTGATTTTTTTGCCTGACGATAGCTAACACCTGGTTGGGAGTACGGAGAGAAGATATTTTTGCCAACTCCGCTTCTTCTACCAAAAGAACGATAGACGGATCAATGGATTGAACGAGTGTTTCTTTATCCGCCAGCCAATTTTTAACGGCATAAAGTGCAACTATTTCTCCGGGGGCATGCAATAAAAACTCTTCTGCGATTTTAGGTCCTTCAATTACAAATACAAGTTCAGCATCCCTGAATTTTTTATGGTATAAACTTTGGATATATTTGACCCTTGATTTGCTGAGCATTTTTTATATTTATTTATGCATGATTCGTCAACGAAAATACATCCTTCTGCTTTCAATTATTTCTATTTTGTCCTAATCTTCTCCGGCTTCATATCCTCCTGTACCGTAGTAAAAAAATATCAACCCAATAAGCCATTTGTGTTTGAGACCAACGTGCAAATTGAAGATAAAATGAGCGCCAACAACAAAAAGGAACTGGAAAACAAACTGAAAGGTCAGATCGAGGATAGTGTAAAGCCTGTTTTTAAAGACGTTTTGTTTGTGAGGCATGTGTTGAGCAGCCCACCCGTTTTCGACAGTAATGATGTAAACCGTTCTATCGAGAATATGAATAATTTGCTCCATAATAATGGTTACTACCGGAGTAGCATACGTGCGGAATGGTCGGAAGCAGATACAGCCTTCCGCCGCAAGAAACCTGATCAATACCGCCTTAAAGTGGACTATATCGTAAATGCAGGCAGTTTATTCAGGATAAATTCAATTCGCTATCAATTTACAGACCCCAATTTGCAGCGGCTTGTAAGGGAGAACGCAGATAAAACCCTGCTCAAAAGATCGGATCCATTCAGTAAACAAAATATTGATGGCGAGCTCAACCGCCTCATTGAAGTATTCCGCGATAATGGTTACTACCGTATTAGCCGTGAAATGATGAAAGCCGAACTGGATACGGTAGACCTGTCTTTAATTGGCGCTTCGTTAGATCCATTTGAACAAATAAGGCTACAGGTTGAAGCTCAAAAAAGAAACCAAAACCCCACCATTGATATTTCTATCCTGGAAATTCCATTAAAAGATAGTGCTGTGATGCAGTTGTATAAAGTGGGCAGGGTAGTTATTTTACCCGATGAACCTGTTGAATTGGGAAGCATCAACAGGCAAAACCTGCAGCGCACACAATATGGCGACTATACCATTTACAGCGCTTATAACCTGTTTAAGCCTTCATTCCTTGTAAAGCGGGTTGCTTTAAAACCGGGTGCTTTGTTTCGCGCTTCAGATTTTAATCAAACCCTGCTCAACTTTAACCGCATCGAAGCCTGGCAAAATGTAAATATAAATGCCCGCCCACGGGATTCCAGTGAACCAGTTGTTGATTTTTTTATCCGGATGGTTCCTGCCAAAAAATATTTCTTTAGCGCCGATTTTGAAGGGTCCAGTATTCTTTCTGCGCAGAACCAATTGTATAATGCCGGAAATAAGGGGCTGGCATTTAATTTTCAGTTAAAAAACAGGAATGTGGCCAGGCAAGCGCTTCAATTAGAAAATGTGCTGAGAACCGGGGTTGAGTTTACCAATTTCAAAAAAATTCTCTCTACGGAACTGTCTTTGAGTAACAGGCTCATATTTCCCCGGCTGCTTATTCCGTTTAAATTGAAAAACCCGGCAGATTTCCTGACTGCCAGAACATTTATTAACCTGGATGCTTCCTATATCGACAGGTACCAGTATTATAAGATCAATACGATTAATACCTATCTCGGCTATGAGTTCAGAAAAAAAGCAAGCGCTAACTGGCAAATCAAGTTCCCGAATATAGAGTATACCAGGATTTATGATATTGATGTGGGCTTTACGCAGCTTGTTGAAGATTACCCGCTTTTGGCCTATTCGTACAATAACGGACTTATTATAGGCATTAACTCCACATATACCCGTCGTTTTAATACTGCTAAACCGAACGTATTCAATTTTATAAGAGTGTATGCGGAGGAATCAGGTATGCTATTGGGGGGAATATTCAAATCGGAAACAGCCGGAGGCAAAACCCTGGGCGAGTTGTATCGTTTTATAAAGTTAAGTACCGAATTCAGGCACTATGTTACGCATCCCAAAACTACCTGGGCCTTCAGGTTGTTTGGAGGATACGGAATTGGATTTGACACGGAAAGTCAACAGGGGGAAGATATAACGCTTCCCTTTTTCAAACAATTTTTTGCAGGAGGACCCAATAGTATGAGGGGGTGGCAATTGCGAAAATTAGGCCCAGGCTCCAGTATTTTTTATGATACCGTTCGGGTCCGTACCTATACAACAGATCCTCCCGGAGTGGTAGAAAAAAAATTCGATGACAGGTATGCCGACATACAACTTGAAGGAAATGTTGAATTCCGGTTTGATATTTTTCCTATATACGGATACTGGCTGCGCGGGGCCCTGTTTTCGGATGTTGGCAATGTTTGGGTAAGAACCTCTCACAGCCCCGAGCTCCAATACGGTATTATTGATATAGATCGTTTCTACAAAGATATTGCGGTAGCGGGCGGGGCCGGTTTGAGGCTTGATTTTAAGTTTTTTTTGTTGCGTTTTGATCTGGGCTGGCGTTTGAAAGATCCCCTGTATGCATCCGATAGTTATACCAAATCAAAAAATGCCGGCTGGTTGATCACTTCGAACATGAAGCACCCCACCTTTCAGTTCGGTATCGGTTATCCGTTTTAGTTAGATATTGTTGCAGCTCATCTTTATTCTTCCCCCAATCAAGCGTAAGTGTCTCGCTTGTGCTTACGTAGATTTACAAAACCTTTAATTCTCCGCGGAGTCTGAC
>CAYMKT010000135.1:0-10358 GCA_964391065.1 uncultured Terrimonas sp.
CTGTCCGAAGGTATTGTAGAAACGTAATCCAACGATGCGTCAATTGACCCAAACTCCTGGTAGGGGTAGGCCTCAAACCTCAATTGGACTTTTTGACCCGTATCTATTTTACCAAAATTATCCTGTGTGAGATTCAGTTGTGCATAATAATAGCTGTTAGGCGGGTTTACAAAACCAAGTGTTTTTTTCGATTGAAGAAAAGTGTTTTCCTGTAGGGGCGTAAGAAATGCCACTTTTCCACCAACCGGGGCAAGAATAACATATTTTTTGATCCATTCGTCTACGTAACTTTTTAAGGTTTGAAGCGCCTGGGAAAAAAGTAATTTTTGTTGCGCTATATCATGCTCCATTTCATAAATTTCTTTTTGCTTGGACACCTGCTGATTTTCATTTGATAATAATGAACTTGTTAGTTGTGGTATACTGAGTTGCTTACCTATTAATTTGCTTCTTTCATTCCTCATGTCCTGTCTGGATATAACTTTGTCATTGAATAATGAGTTGTTAGTATTAAATTCTTCTTCAGCAAGCTTAATATCCTGCTGCGTTAGTTCTTTTTGCTTTAGGGCAACGCCGTGCAGGAGCTTCAAATAACTCATATCCTGCAGAAGCATCACTTTTTTTTGAAATAATATCCATTTACAAAATAATCATTGAATTGCTGCAGGGCGGTTATAAACTGCTGATATGGCGACTGTAATTCACCGAGTTCATAGAACTCTTTTTTTAACACTGTCGCAATTTTATCGTGATCATTATGTGACAGCAATACAACACATTGATCAACCAAGGCAGATAATTTCAAAGCCTCTTCATGACTGGTAGTGCTTTCAATCCAGGCTATTGGACTCCCCTGCTCAATACTATCATCATTGTGAACAAATAGTTTTATCAGCTTCCCTTCCTGGCGGGTAACAATTTCTTTTGGGGCATTGTTGGCAATGAGTTTAGCGTTTGCCGGTATAATGTCTGGATATTGAATGAACCATGTGCCAGCGACGAGCAAAAGCAAAACGCCTAAAAACAGTCCTAAAGCCCAGCGTTCCCAAAAATCAGGGTTGCGAGAAATAATTTCCTGTGCCATTTCGGACCGCGGAAATGAAATCTTTTCAACAGCCATTTGCTCTTTTGGTACAATAGGAACTTTGTTACTCTTTTTATCAGGCATAGTTATCATTATGTATGCTAAGTTGAATTGGATACTAGTTGCCCAATTCCAATTGATTTTTTACGAGCTCATAATATCTTCCTTTTTGTGCAGACAATTCTATGTGTGTTCCTTCTTCCACGATCTTACCTTCATGCAGCACTATTATTTTATCAGCATCCTTTACGGTGCTTAACCGGTGTGCTATTACCAATACTGTTCTGTGTTTAAAGAACTGCTGAAGATTTTCTACAATTACTTTTTCATTATTGGCATCAAGGGCGTTAGTGGCCTCGTCAAAAAATAAATATTGTGGGTTTTTGTAAACAGCACGGGCGATTAACAGGCGCTGGCGCTGACCCTGGCTTACCCCCACTCCCTCAGCCCCTAATTTGGTATAAAAGCCATTAGGTAATGATTCAATAAAAGAAAGGATATTGGCTGTTTTACAACTTGCTATTAATTTTCCATAATCTTCTGTTTCATCCCCCACCGCTATATTCCGGGCAATCGTATCATTAAATATGTATCCATCTTGCAGCACTGCGCCGCATTGCCTGCGCCAGAATGAGGGACTGATGTATTTAAATTTACTTTCGCCTATACTAATATCGCCATGATATTGCTCATGGAATTTTAAAAGTAACTTCAGCAGGGTGGTCTTACCGCTTCCACTTATGCCCACAATAGCGGAAACTTTCCCTTCCGGAATATGCAATGAAATATCTTTTAATACAGGGTCGTTTCCTGCTCCGGGATAAGTAAACGAAAGATTGTTAATATGAATGCTTTTGTCATCAGGCAGTTGTTGCAGATACGTTTTGCCTATCGGTTCTTCATCCTGCAATTCGTGTATCTCATTCAATCGCTCCATACTTATTTTAGCGTCTTGCGCACTTTGAATAAATCCAACGAATTGCGTAACAGGATTGCTGAGCTGTCCTATTATGTATTGTATAGCCAGCATGGTTCCTAATGTTAGCTGACCTTCAACCACTAACCTTGCAACCATAAAGGTTATTAAAATATCTTTACTCTGGTTAATAAACATGGCGCCTGCTTGCTGTATCTGGCTGTAATTAAGATTTTTAAAACTTAACTTAAAAATACCTGCCTGGATGTTTTCCCATTCCCATCGTTTTAGTTGTTCTGCCGTGTTCAGTTTAATTTCCCGCATGCCCTGCACTAATTGCAGGGTCGCATTATTTTCCTTTGAGGAAAGATGAAAAGTTTGATAATTCAATTTCCTGCGAACCTGTAGAAAAAGTTGGATCCAGAAAAAGTATAACACGCTTCCACCCATAAATACAAAAAACAATTGTGTATTATAAGTAATGAGTATGGCGGCGTATATAAAAAAATTGAACAACGAAAACAAAGTATTCAGCACCGAGCCGGTAAGAAAGGATTGTATTTTGCCATGATCGGCTATCCGTTGCAATGTATCGCCTGTATGATGCAAATCAAAATAGGAAACAGGAAGTCGCGTAAGCTTTATCCAGAAATCGGAAAGGATGGAAATGTTTAGAATATTAGATATTCGCAGCAACAGCCTGCTTCTTATAAATTCCACCACCGTACCGCTGAAGGTAAGCATTAGCTGGGCTATAAGCACAATAGTGATATACTGAAGGTTTTGTGTATTGATACCGGTATCTACGATGCTTTGAGTAAGAAAAGGAAATATCAGGTTCAGTAAAGAAGTAATAAGCAATGCCATAAGCACCTGGGTAATTTGCCACTTGCTTTGCCTGAGATATCGCAGTATCATACCCCAGTTCAGTCTGTGTTCATTTTCTCCTTCCAGTTCATAAAACGCGGTGAAGGTTCTAATAATAAAGCAATACCGTATCTTTCGCCGTTTTCATTTGCAGAAGAATACCAGTAATTCAAAAATTCCTGCCTGGTATAAGTAAGCATTCCTTTAGCGGGATCGGCGACTTTTATTTTGTGACCGGATTGGGAAAGCAATACTACAAAGTGATTTTGATTCCAGTGCAGAATACATGGTAAGGTTACTTCCTGCAATTGCTCATAAATGAGTTTTACGCCTCTTGACCGGAACCCTATTTTCTCGGCCGTTTCGCCGATGCCGAGCATGGACACGCCACGCTTCTGAATCCCCCTGTTAGCCGGAGCGTACCGGTGTTATAATGTTTTCCGTAGTGCCGGGCTATCATCCTGAGGCAGGTAGGCCCGCAATCCATAGTGTTGAGCTGTTTATAAAAAACAAAATTATTCATTAAAGGCAAGGGTGCTTTTCGTTTAAGCTAATAAGTTATCTAAGTTTCAAAAAAATATTTATAAATAAAAATTATTTTTCATGACCTAATGTCCTTGTTGCTTAATGAGGCTGTTTTAAGATTCGGCAGGTATTTATGTTTCATGGCAGCTTCGCAAGTGCGAATACTTATTCGTTTTTTTGAAATAAAAAGCTAAGTCCGATTATATTGGACTGGCTTGTTTGAACTTTGAAAAATCAAAAGTAAAAGGATGCGCTTTTTAGATTCGCTGATCTATACTCAACACGATTGCATTACAACTACAGCCCGCTTGCTGAAGCAATTAAAAGTTCCCTATACACGGACGACACTTCAAAATAAATTACAGGAACATCCCAGCTATCCCGCCATGCTATGCGTTAGCGATATTTTAAAAGAGTATGGGGTTGATAATGTTTCATTGAAATGCACGCCAGACAAATTATCTGCATTTCCACTTCCTTTTGTTACTCATCTAAGGAAAGTGGGGGATGGCAAACATGGATATACGGTTATCAATAATATTGAGCAGGATGAAATTCAGTGTTATGATGCTGAAAAGAAACGCTGGTTATGGATGAGCAAAGCAAAATTCACAGAACGATGGTCGCGGATTGTGTTGTTGGCCGAAGTTGGTGAAGGCGCAGGCGAAAAGGAATATTTGCATAACAAGGTTAAGGAAAGGAGAAAAAAAACAGCAATTGTTGGGAATGTGTTTTTTTTACCTCTTGCTACGGTTATCACCGGTACTATAGCGATTGCCATGCAGGGTAGTAGTGCCTTTTTCCCCTTGCTATACATGTTGCTGACTTTAACAGGAACAGCTATAAGTGCCTTATTACTTTGGTACGAAGTTGATCGGCATAACCCCTTGCTGCGGGAAATATGCAAGGCCGGGAAAAAGATAAATTGCAATGCTGTTCTGCAATCGAACGCCTCAACTATTGCGGGTATAAGCTGGGGCAGGATAGGCTTCAGCTATTTTGCGGGGAGCTTATTGCTGATGCTTTTAACCGGAGTTACCAATCCGGTTATATTGTATATGCTTACCTGGTTAAATACAGTTGCTTCGCTGTATATTTTTTTCTCTGTGTATTATCAATGGCGCGTTGCTAAGCAGTGGTGCGTGCTGTGTTTATATGTACAGGCTATATTAGCCGCACAGTTCGCTGTGGGATTATCCGGAGGCTGGCATGGGCTTATTTCAATTACGGATATTACATCACAACACATGGTTATTGCTATACTTTCTTTTGTCTTGCCCTTTGTGCTGACAGCGATAGCGCTGCCTGCTTTTAAAAGCGCTAAAGAAGGAAGAAGTCATAAAACCGAAATGTTGCGCCTGAAGCACGATCCGCAAATATTTAATGCCCTGCTGGAAAAACAGAAAGCGGTAACTGAAAATCCGGAAGGGTTGGGGCTGCTTTTAGGCAATCCAGATGCACCATACCGAATACTAAAAGTATGTAACCCGTACTGCGGACCCTGTGCAAAAGCGCATCCGGAGCTAGAAGCGCTACTCCATAATAATGAAGATGTGCAGGTTCAGATCATTTTCACTGCCACTAATGACGAAAAAGATTTTAAAGCGCCGCCCGTAAAGCACCTGTTGGCAATAGCTGAAAAAGAAGACGCGGCATTGCTTAAGAAGGCTTTGGATGACTGGTATCTTTCTGAAAAGAAAGAGTATGAAGAATTTGCGCGTAGGTATCCAATGAATGGGGAATTAAATAAACAAGGCGCAAAGCTGGATGCAATGAAGCAATGGTGCGATAAAACGGGCATATATTTTACACCTGCGTTTTTTATTGCATTACCTGCATCAAAACACGAGGAAACAATAAAATATTACCCGTTGCCGGAAATATATTCGGTAAAGGATTTAAAATATTTTCTTTCCGTATAGGCAGCGGAAGGAAGATGCGGGGCTGCCTGATATTGCCGAAGTACAAGGCGATATGCTCCTGCAAAGTGCGTGCCCCTGTTGCAAACTTAGCAATCAGGGATCGGCGGATACACTACTGCATTGCAGGCTAAATATTTTTAATCATTTAAATTACTTTAAAATGAAAAAGTTTAAATTTAGCAAACTGAACTTGGATGATGCCCATATTTTGAGCAGGGAGGAATTAAAATATGTATTGGGAGGAGATGGATATGGTGGAACATGCGCATACTATATGCCTAATGGCGGTTACGGGGGTACGCCTGTTGTGACTTATAACGTTTCTTCTTCAGAAGCACAACAAATGATTCAAGGTATTTCCGGTGCGCATTGGTGTTGCGATAGCTGCGGCTCTGCCAGTTGGTATGGCATATAATTTTTAAAATCGGGGAGGTATTTAATTTGTGCGACCTCCCCGATAAAATGTGTAGTGTAGAGATATGTAAAGTTAAAAATTTATTACTGGTGTTTTAGAACTCATATTGGTCCAAATAAATTAAACCCCTAAAAAGCGTTTTATTTATGTATTGTAGCATGAAACTGTTTTCATATTTATATAAGGTAGTATTTGTCATTCTATTTCTTTTTGTAATGAATGTTTTCTTTTTGTACTGCAACAGTGTGACGGTGAACCCAATTGCTAGTGATTTTAGGGTGACAAATGCTTTTATTTCAGATTCTGTTCCTATGGTTACATTTATTAACCAAAGTAATTTTCCTAATCCTGGATTCAATAGGTATCCGCTATTAGCTAAATCATATGAGAATAATATCTTTATTCGTAAAGCAGAAGACTCTGGTCATATTTCCGTATCTCTTGATGAAAAAAGAGAGTTGTTTTATTCCGGAGACACCTTTATCCCTTATATACTTGACAGTAACGACAGCATAGTTATACAAAGTAATTTATCTAGGGAACGTAAATTCCCATACATTTTGACTTCTAACAATGAGAAACGACGGAACGAAGTTATCTTTTTCCAGGAAGCAGTGCTTAATGGTATTCCCATCTTATTTTGGGAGCGAGGTAATCAAATAAAAGGGCTGATAAATATAGATAGCGTTACTAACAATTTGCCTGCTTTAAAAGAACTGTATCAGAAGACGAAGGACTTTTGCTCCAATTATTTTGGTAAAAATGCTATAGAACAGTCATTTAGTAAATTTGTTAAAGACTATATTAAGTTTGATTATTATAACAAGATATTCCTCTACATTGATCGATCAACTATTATTGATTCATTAATAGAAGAGAATTATTTTGATTTCAGTATTGATAATACCAATCCTTTCTACAACTGTAATTACGCTTTTCAAGGCGCATTGTATCAATACGCTTTATATAAACAAAAACACCTGGCATCAAGAACTAACATCGTTACTTTATTTAAGATTGCTGATATTTCATTTGCACCTAGTTCTGCTTCACTATTTAAGTATGGTTATCTGAAGAATCATTTTGGTACACTTTATTTGAATAGTCCTGAAAAACTATCTGCCTATATTGGTGATGTAAATGATAAAAATTATCGATTCATACTTGAAGATAAGCTAGGTGAACTTGATTTTGCTTCCAAATTCAAGAACAAAATTATTGATAAAGAAGGTAAGGAACTTACGCTCACCGATATAGTGGCAGACTCAAAAGGAAAAGTGGTATATATAGATTTTTGGGCAAGTTGGTGTAGCCCTTGTCGAAAAGAGTTTTCATATTATCGGGAGCTGAAACAGATATTAAAAGATGCACCTGTTGATTTTTTATTTGTATCTATTGACAGATCAAAGGAATCGTGGCAAAAGGCCTATCAACAAGAAAAGATCGACAGTATCAGGAACAATTACCTTTTTGTTAATCCGGGTGCAGAAGTATTAAAAAAGCTGAATTTGGATGCTATACCAAGATATTATTTGTTTGATAAAAGCGGTAAGCTTGTAACTAATGACGCACCAAGGCCCAGCGATCCGGAATTAATTCCTTTGATTAAAAAATTGATGGCAAAAGGCGATTGACTCTTTCTTTTGAATTACTTAGACTGCGTATTAACTTAATAGGATTACTAATAAATGAAAATGCACTACCCAGAAATTTCCGTAATTATGCCTGCCTACAATGCAGCGCAATATGTCGCTCCGGCTATTCAAAGCATATTAGCACAATCATTTGAAGATTTTGAGTTGATCATAATTGATGATTGTTCGACTGATAATACTGCTTCCATTATTGAGACATTTGCTGATAAAAGAATAATAACAATAGGAAACGAACAGAATAAAGGAAATTATAGAAGTAGAAATATGGGTATAAGAAAGAGCCGGGGCAAATACATCTGCATAATGGATGCGGATGACATTTCTATGCCCAACCGTTTCCAAACACAGTTAAGATGGTTTAAGGAGAATAAAAAGACGGCATTAACCGGCAGCTGGGGAGATATAATAGACCGTACCTCCAATATAATAGATGAATATGTTGCGCCCGCTGATTTTAGTGCTGTAAAATTGGCATTGTTAAGAAACATGTGTTTTATACACTCGTCTGTAATGATTAAAAAAGAGTATTTACAAAAGTATTATCTAAGCTATAATGAAAGGTTTTATTATGCCGCTGACTATGAATTGATGGTAAGATGTGCCCAAAAATTTCGTTTGAACATTATTCCTGAAAAGCTGGTGCAATACAGGAAACACGATATGCAAATATCTACTTCAAAATCTAGTACGCAGGCGCGCTATGCGGATAGTGTACGGCTTAAGCAATTGCAGTTTTTTCGCCCACAGTTTAATAATAAACAAACAACTGCGTATTTAAAACTATTAAAGGCCCAATTACTATTCGATGAAGAGATGGAGCTTTCTTTTGAGTGTTTAAATAAATTATTGTCTCAAAACAGTAAGCTTAGGCTGTTTAATCAGGAAAAGTTGCATTATTTTTTCATGGCTTTGCTAAGCCGATACAAGCATAAGCAAAGTGATCGACGTAGCGCTTTAGGAGGCTTTGCGATAGAGGAAAGGGTCGTAAATCTCCTGTTGAGCAAAATCCCGCAAGGAAGATTGATTGTAGAGTTCGGTTCAGGTTTTGGTACTACTACCCTTCTCAACCACTATAAAGTGGTAAGTATAGAGCATAACCTTTTTTATGCTATCAACCGAGGGGTGGATCATGTTTGTATACATGCGCCTCTGCAAAACGGGTGGTACAAACCCGAACAAGTGGCGGGGGCATTGCAAAAAAATCCGGATGCAATTTTAGTTGATGGTCCGCCAGGTAGTTTCAGAAAAAATATTTTAGGTAATCTCCATCTTTTTGAAGCCCTTACCTGCCCGTTTATTTTTGATGATATAGACAGGGAGGCAGATTATAATACCGCTCTTGATTTTTGCAGGAAGATGCAGTACGATTTACACGTTTTCCAGGGAGAAAACAAAAAAGTGGCCTGGTGCGAAAAGGCGGGTTAAGTTTCTGCACAACCAACTATTTCTTTCCTTGATCTGCCATTTAATTTTCATGCCTGGAACATGAGTAACTGCCTTGCGGTCTGATGCAATTGCAGGTAATCGCATCCCCCGCTATACTTTTTCATTTCAGCTTCATCTAATTGTTCTTTAAACAGGGATTTGACAAGCGATCCTTCTTTTTCATAAAAGTAGCTATTGCGCTCCCTGTCATAATCAATCGGAAATCCCATTTCTTTCATCTCTTTTAAATATTCATTCAGCATGCTTTTGCTCATGCCTGCTTTACGGGCGAATTCCTTTTGATTACCGGTTGCTTTTTTGTGGATAAGGAAATCTAATAATTCCAGCTTCTTAAAATAACGGAGGAGGGACATAGGCAAGCGTTGATTTGATTAAGCAGGATACTAATATAAGAAATTATCGTATAAATAAATCATGAATATTTGATTGAAGGATAAATCAGGCATTCCAGACAAAAGAAAAAACGATGTCAGCCCTGCGAAAATAATATCTTCATGATACAATAGTGGCTGCTATTGTTAAACAGCATTACCATGTACCATAAACAACATGTTAACATTTCATACCGATCATCCGGCGGAAAAGAGAGCGGGATTTATGCAGGCCATATCCGCTTTAACGCGGAGCAACAATTAGATGGGTGTACAACCTGCTATCCATCCAATCCCTGTTTAATTTTAAACCCGGTGATAAACTCTCCGATTACCTTATTTATTTACCCTGGCAGCAAAACCCATCCCGATGTACATGGCATGCAAATGCAATCCCTGCAACTGAGTGAATGTTTCAAACAAAGTACGCTTACCTGCATTCCCTGTCATTCTCCCCATTCGCAGGTAAATAATAACAACGATGTTTTATTCGGATTGCGTTTCCTGCCACCAACCATCAACACATGTAACTCAGATACAGTCCGAAAAAGACGACTGCATTAGCTGTCATATGCCCCTGCGAAATTCCAAAAGCCCTGACTTTAATAATAGTACTGAAAATAAAACCATCCCTACCGGTTAAGAACACACCGCATCGCTATTTACCCTAAAACACAATGGAAATAGAAACGCAGAGGTTGCAAAAAAGAAATAGAGAAAAGAGAAGAAGAACCTGTAACAGCTTAAACCAGGCTGTCTTCAATATTTTTAAATGCCGCACGGGGAGAAAGTTTTTTCCACAGTATGCGGTAAATATTTTCCGCAACAGGCATATCTGTCATAATTTCCTTGTTCAATTCATATATGCTTCTGGCGGCGTTGTAGCCCTCGGCAACCATATTCATTTCCAGTTGCGCAGATTGAACAGAATGTCCTTTCCCCAGCATTGATCCAAATGTGCGGTTTCGGCTGAACATGGAATAACAGGTTACCAGCAAATCGCCCAGGTAAACAGATGCGCCATAGTTTGGTGATTTTTTTTGATGCACCGTCGCAGCGGTATGTACCCCCACCTTTATATTGCGGATACCCGCTTTGCGTAAAAACCCGGCCATTTCATCGGCGCAGTTGGCAATGAGTACGCTTAAAAAATTATC
>CAYMKT010000136.1:0-4663 GCA_964391065.1 uncultured Terrimonas sp.
CGCCCAGTACCGCAACATGCGTTTTCATGTTTTTGGTTACGGTAGGATAGTCAAACGGCAGCCCGTTTTTTATCAGCCAAAAAGGATATCCCGCGCTTAAGTTCATGAATGCAATTTCGTAAATCTGAAAGATAAGGTTTATGGTGTTGTATTCACCGGGTAAATTATTGGCGCTGCCCTGTGCGGGACAGTTGTGCCTATCGCCATCTTACCTGATTCAGCCCAGTTCAGGATTTGATTTTTACGGCATTTCCATAGAATATTATGAAATGGTTGCTATTTTTGTTTCGGCAATGATTTCGTTTTGTTCAACTTCAATCAATATATCGTAGATACGCCCGAACGCTGTTACAGGCTTAGTTGTGGCGATTCTCTTTTTACGGTGTATAACTGCCGCATAGAAGATAAAATATCTGATCTATGGAGTCACAACAACTACATCGTATATGTGGCCGAGGGAAGAAAAATATGGCATACACCGCAGGGATCCTACGATCTGCAGGCAGGAAGCTGTGTTTTTATCCGGCGGGGAGCAGCTATTATAGAACAGTTCCTGGAAACAGAATTTTGCTTTTATCTTTTTTTTGTTTCAGATGCATTTATTTGCGAAGTGTTAAAAACCAGGGTAAAAGCCCTTCACATATCTGAAAAAAAATACAATCCCATCATCCCGATTGAAAGCAGCGATGCGGTGCATTCATTTTTTAAATCGATGCTGCCGTATTTCAATGCCACCGATGCTCCTGATCAATCGCTGCTGCAGTTAAAGTTCAGGGAATTGATTCTTACACTGGCCGATAATAAAGCTAATGTGGAATTGTTATCTTATTTCTGTACTTTGCTGCAGGCCCCGCAAAGCGCTACCCTGCAATCGGTAATGGAAGATAATTTCTGTTTTAATTTGAAGCTGGAAGACTTTGCCAGGTTAAGCTATCGCAGTTTGTCTACTTTTAAAAGAGATTTCCTGGAGCTTTATAACACTTCTCCCGGAAAATGGCTGACCGAAAAAAGATTGCATTATGCTAAGCATCTGCTTACCAAAGCAGGTAAAACAGTGAGTGATGCCGCGTTTGAAAGCGGTTTTGAAAGCAGCTCCCATTTTAGCCGGGCGTTCAGCAAACAGTTCGGAAGTCCTCCGTCCTCGATAAAAAGAACAACGGCAATTTTGAGCTAATTAGTCAAGTGCATGGACTTTACGGTAAAGTCATTTTCCATACCGTAGTTTAGTTTTGTTTCATTATTCATCAAAAAGAAAAAAACATGAATGCAAACAAAGCGCTTTGGGAAAAGGGAGACTTCACCCAGCTTGCTAAAACCATGCGCGAAAGCGGGGAAGCACTGGTAGCCCAATTGGGTATCACCAAAGATCTTAAAATTCTCGACCTGGGCTGCGGAGATGGTACCACCGCCATTCCTGAGGCAAAATTGGGCGCTACGGTGCTGGGCGTAGATATCGCCAGGAACCTTGTTGAAGCGGGGAACATGCGGGTTAAGTCGGAAGGATTGAGTAACATCAGTTTCCAGGAGGGCGACGCCATAGATCTTGTTGACCTGGAAGATAACAGTTTCGATCTGGTTGTTTCCGTTTTCGGCGCCATGTTTGCGCCAAAACCTTTTGAGGTTGCCAGGGAGATGGTACGTGTTACCAGGCCCGGCGGAAAAATAGTGATGGGCAACTGGATTCCCGGAGACCCCACATTGGTGGCGCAAATATTAAAGATCAGTTCGGCTTACACACCACCCCCGCCTGAAGGTTTCATAAGCCCAATGTTATGGGGTAAGGAAGAGGATGTTACCGAACGCTTTGTAAAAGCTGGTGTGGCAAAGGAAAATATCTCTTTCCTCAGGGATAGTTTCACGTTTAACGCTCCTTATTCACCCTCGGAATTCGTGAATGTATTTAAAAACTATTATGGACCGACCATGAACGCATTTGAAGCCGCGGAAAAAAACGGGAAGGCTTCACAACTCCAGGAAGAATTGGAAATATTATTTAATAGTCAAAACAAAGCCACTGATCAGAATGCCACGTCCATTCCGGCAACTTTTTTAAGAGTAACCGTTAAAGTGTAGTAAAGATCTGTCCCTGCATCATTATTATTGAGCACCATAAAACTCATGCACACAGCTCGGTTTAGCAAGATGGCGGACAAGAATAGAGGATCAATCTTTTGTTCGCCATTTTTTGTTTTCCAAAGACTCCTTTACGAAAACGATGCTGCATTATTTAAGACGCCAGGTATAAAAGAAGTGCAGGCATTGAAGAACAGGGCAGAATTTGACAGAAGATACTTCGCAATGGGTAAATATTCTGCCAGCGTTTAGCTATTTCTTTTCCCTGATCAGGATCTTATCTTGCCCTTTAAGAGAAGCAACTGTATTGCCATCCGTTCCATGATCATTGTAAGTGGCGGTAAGCACATAGATGCTGCTTTTTGCATTGCTACCAGGAACCGGGTTGCACCAAAAACTTCCTTCAGCTCCCCTATAATAATTTAGATTGGGATCACTACCATTTTTTAGAATCCATTCGATCATTTTTTTTGTTTCGCTGTCTGTCAATGCAGGATGCCCGGGCATCACTATTTCTCCCCATATTTTGGAAGAGCCATTCCTAATACGGCCTGCCAGCAGGTCCAGGTTCTCTGCTGTATATTTGTACCGCATGCTTATTTTTTCAAATGAAGGCCCGATCAATTTGTCTTTAAAACTGTGACAATTGAAACAATCTGATCTTTTGATTGTCTCAAAACCCGGATGATCCTTCTGCATACCTTTTTGTATATATGCAGTGGCTTCTGCCGGGTCTTGAAAACTCCTTGTTTCAAGAAATATTTCTGTGGAAGGAATTTCCTGGTATTTTGATTCTCCATCTTCCTTATCTGATACAGTTATTGAGTAGGAGAGCATCGTATTGCTTGTAAAGGTGCTATTAGCAGCAGGAGACACGATTTTAACTACAGGAGGAGTATTTTCATTTTGAACACCGGCGCCTAAAAAAGCTAATCCTTTTTTTACGGGCATACTGATGGATGAGGACAAAAGCACAGTTATAAAAATCCACCCCAACAAAAAGAATCGTTTGTTTCGCATAATCCGTTCAATGTATTCAATGTTATGCAATATCGATTTCCTTCGCAACACGATTGGCCGACCTGGTTGCCGCTTCCATACCCCAGTTGAGGTTATCGGCATAAGCACCTGCGAAATGAATTCGTCCGGACGGCGTCATTATGTGCGGCCAGAATTTCTTTAATTCTCCCATTGGAAAATTCAGCCTCTCACAGGTTGGTGAAAACTCATCTTTTGTCCAATCCTTTACAAGCGCCTGTTCTATGGTATCATGCTTACCCGGGTAGGCTTCCCTGAACCCTGCAAGTGCGCGCGCAGGTGAAACACCACCTGGTCCACTACCTATCAGCATCACGCGATGCGTATCTACTTCTTCTGCCATCTGCCATATTGTACCGATATCAGGATGACCAAGTTCCATGTTGATGCTTTTAAATCCGTCGTTGAGCCAGAATTTAGAGCTTGCCTGGAAAATGAAATGTGAATAGGAGTCATATTGCACATTGTCCATTACATATTGTTTTTCCGGAGAAAATGCCGGAGTGACAGGTATCTTTTTAAACGCCGGTAAAGGAATGCAATTTGCCAGATAACCGGCTTTTATTTCCTTTTCCTCTCCTGATTCCCTATACCTGACTGTAACTTCTGTTGCTCCGTTATGGATGGAAATGATGGGACAATTCAATTTAACTCTGCTGCCAAGCTTTTTTGCGAAAGTATTAGGAAGTGTTTGATTGCCATCTTTCAGCCGGTACAAATTAAGCGGGGAAAAGGGAACGCCCCGGATATTGAGAATTGCTGCTTTCCATAATTCTGCCAGTGCAGAAGCATTATTTCCCCTCAGGTACGATAGTGCTGCTGGAGAAGCTCCTTCTTTCCTGTAAATTTCAGACATGGGAATTGTATCGAGATGATCATAGCCAATGCCAAAAGGTTGATATTCGTCTTTGAATTTGCTTAAATAAGGTTGAATATATAATCCCTTTAACTCTCCCCAGCCATGAGCGCTCAGAAATTTCACTTCGCGGTCGTTGAAGCCCATTTTTCCCAGAACAACAGGATCTTTCAATTCATCATCTGAATAAAATTTTCCAGCAATTTTTCTCAGCATGTTCCTGCGCCGTGGATAAGGCAGCACGGTCAGGTTAAATTCTTTTGTGTACTCCCAAAAACGCTCATAACCGGGTTTAGTAATTTGTTCTGCACCTCCGTCCGCATACAGACCATCGGATAAACCATCGCGAATAGTGAGTACATGCCCACCATGCCTTCCGGAGGCTTCGAGCACAACTACATCGTGGCCGAGCTTCATGAGCTCATAAGCACAACAAAGTCCGGCAATTCCGGCGCCCGCAACGATAACGTTTTTAGGGTTGTCTGATTTATATTGGTATTGCTTTTCAGCCCCAATGCCAGGACTCATTTCTTCGCTTGCCGCCAGCATACCAGGAACCGCGAGAGAGCCTCCGATTCCGGCTATTACTGTGTTTCTGATGAACTGCCTTCTTTTTAATTCGCTCATTTGTTTAATTAATTAAAAGGTTACAAAAGTTATACAGGTATTTTAGCTCACGGCAAACAAAGTCCTTCT
>CAYMKT010000136.1:4763-10261 GCA_964391065.1 uncultured Terrimonas sp.
AAAATAGCGTAAAGTTTGAATAACTGTTCTTTTATCAGGTTTTACTGATGCCTTTGTGGCAAGTTATTTTATGGTATAATCCCTGGCAGCTACCTCCGACAATCTGAAATATCCGTAGGTCAAATTTCCGCTGCGGGTTTGGTTTACAATGTTACCGCTAACTGCTGTGGGCGTTGTTGCAAACGGACTGTCGTCGTTGCCTGAGGCGTTGAGCAGTTTTCTGAAATAATCATAATACCTTTTTGAAATGCCGTACAATTTTATATGCACCACATCGCCGGCGGTTAAATCTTTGTGGGAATAATATACCGGCGTTAGTCCGCCCTGGCTGTTTTCATCATTTTCAACGGAATATTGAGGAAATGCCACCTGTGGAATTTTGTTGCTGTAGAGGTAGTAATTTTCCTGCGATCCGTCGTCCTGGTAATAGTAAGTTATTTCTACTTCATCTCCTGCCATTCCGCCTTCATTGTTTTGTTCTATGTTGTCTTCAATTTCCGGTACCGCAACCAGTGTTTCGGTAGCAGTGAAGGTTTCGCCGTTTAAAGAGATTGTGAGCGTGTAGGTTCCTCCGATTACCGGCTTAAAATTGGTGCAGATGTATTCGCCTGTACCAGGATGCTCTATAAAGTTGAAAGCGGTGTTTGCCGAATCCGTTACCACAACACTGGCGCCTGAAACCGGCGGAAATTCGTCGCTATAATAAGCTGTTGTAGCAGACAGTTTGATTTTTTGCTCGCTGCCTGAAGTATTTTTTACCCAGTCAATAGATGCATCTATCACCAATTTGGGCGCTGCTGTATCCAGATCAACATCAACAACTTTTTCACACGAAATCAAAAAAAGGCAGATTACTGTGATCAGATAGTTCTTCAGTATTTTCATCGCAAAATTTTTAGAAATTAGAATTTGAAATTGTAGGTTACGCTCGGAATGATTCCGAATATGGACATCTGCCTGGCTTCGCTTTTACCTGTCTCTGTGTTTTGCCCGAAGTTTATTGCCGCAGCGTTGGCCCTGTTATACACATTGTAAACACTGAAAACCCATTCACTTTTCCATCTTTTTTGGTTATCAGGTTTGGGGGTATAGGTTGCGGATAAATCCAAATGATGGTATGCAGAGAGCGAGTTCTCATTTCTTGTTCCGTAGTTGGCAATGGTAACTCCCTGGTATTGGTATTTGCCAATGGGGAAAGTAGCTGCCTTACCTGTTTGATAGACGAAAATTCCACCGAAACTCCATTTTCTATTGAGTTGATAGGCTGCGGTAAGCGATAAGTTGTGTGTTTTATCATAACTCGCACGGTACCATTCTCCGTTATTAATTCCGGGTTCGGCGGCATTTCTTCCCGGTGTTCTTTGCTCTGCCCGGGAAATGGTGTATGAAACCCATCCCGTTAGTTTCCCGGTGTTCTTCCTGGCTAATATTTCTAAACCATAGGCCCGTGTTTCTCCGTTCAGCATTACGCTTTCTATGGCTTTATTAGCAATGAGTTCTGCACCTTCAATAAAATCTGCTTTATTCTTTATTTTTTTATAGAAGGTTTCTGTTTCAAATGAATATTTGCCCTCATTAAAATTCTGAAAATAACCCAATGCTACCTGATCCAGCATTTGCGGTTTCAAATACTGATCACTGGGCGACCAAATATCAAGCGGCGAAACAGAAGCGGTGTTGGAAATTAAATGAATGTATTGGCTCATCCGGTTATAACTTGCCTTCACGGATTGGTTGTTGTTAAAAGAATACGCCGCTGCAAAACGAGGTTCCAGGTTTCCAAAGCTGGCAATTTTTTTATGCTTTCCGTAACTGATGGTTCCCGTCGGCGTTCCTTCTTCATAAATCTGCAATTCCGGGTTGAAAACTACGGCTTCATTATTGGCGTAGGTACTTACGTCTTCTGGTCCCAGCCTTTGAAAATAGCTGTACCGAAGTCCGTAGTTGATCGAGAGCTTTTCAGAAAGCTTTTGTTCGGCACTCAGGTACAATGCATTTTCAAATGCATATTTTTTTGAAATCTGATCCGGGTTAACAGGTGAATTTTCGTCAAAAGGGTTGATGGTACCAGGGTTGAACCGGTAGTAAATGGAATTGAGCCCGTAGCTCAAATTCAGTTTGTTTGATAAATAATGTTTGAAATCGTATTTGAAATTGTAATTTTTAATATCCGACTTCCAGTCTATACCGGCGAATTTTATCTGTAATCCATAATTATAATCACTGTAAATGAATGAGGCGTTGGAAAACAATTTATCGGAAAAGATGTGGTTCCACCTTATGTTAAAGAGCGTATTGCCATAGTCATTCATCAGGCTGTTGTTGAAATTCATATCATCCTTCCCGAAATATCCGGATAAGTAAAGACTGTTTTTACCGTTCAGCTTATAATTCAGTTTAGCGTTCAAATCATAGAACCAGGCAGAATTGGGTTCGCCTGCCATTTTCAGAAAAAGATGTGCATAGGAAGCTCTTCCGGCAACCACAAATGAACTTCTCTCTTTTACAATCGGACCTTCCGCCAATAATCTGCCGGACACCGTGCCAATCCCTCCGTTTACGTGGAATGCTTTATTATTTCCTTCTTTTTGATAAATATCCAGAACCGAAGAAATCCGTCCGCCAAAATTTGCCGGAATTCCCCCTTTATATAACTTCAAATCTTTAATCACATCGGAATTAAAAACCGAGAAGAACCCGAACAAATGCGAAGTATTATAAACCACCGCTTCATCTAACAGTACAAGGTTTCCGTCAACCGAACCGCCTCTTACATTAAATCCCGATGAGCCTTCCTGCGCATTGGCTACGCCGGGAAGCTGAAGTATCGATTTGAGTACATCTACTTCGCCCATCACAACAGGCATTTTTTTGATGGTGGCAATGGAGAGTTTAGCAGTGCTCATCTCGGGTTTACTGATATTTATTTTATTGCTGCCTGCTTTAATTACCACTTCCTCTAACGCTTTACTCGCTTCATTCAATACGAAATTTCTTTTTGTATTTTGTGTTAATGAAATTTTTTCTTCTGCATTATCAAAGCCCATAAAACTAATGATGATGGTATATTCCCCTTTTGGCAGGGTAATAGAGTAAAAACCGTAGGAATTGGTAATAACGGAAGTCTTTGCTTCCGGAATAAGAATGGTTGCGCCAATCAAAGTCTCGTTATTCGATTTATTAGCTACTGTTCCACTGATGGTAAACTTTGTTTGAGCCAGCGATAACATGGTGCTGAACATCAGGAGAAGGTTGAATGCCGTTGTTTTCTTGTACATAATGGTGAATTTGAATAATGTGTTGTATATATAGCTCGTATAGGCAGATGGTTTTTGTGATGAATGATGCAAATGTGAAAACAAACAAATCCCTGTAAAAATTTTTGAGAAGAAGTGGAAGAGTTAAGCGAAGAATGTTTGATGCTTCACAATTTTCCGTTACACACGGGCTCTTTTAAAAGGAAGCGGCTTTTAAGAAGAATAGCGGCTGAAAAACTCATCGGTATACGTTCTTCCAATAGGAAACTCGTTGTTGCCAATGAAAATGGTTGTTCCTCTCACTGCCTCAATTTTGCTGAAGGGCAATATAAAACTGCGGTGCACGCGAATGAAATCAGCAGCAGGTAATTTTGCCATCATATCTTTCATGGGCATTCTCGCTACAACGGGTTTGCGGTTCCTGATATAAATTCTGAGATAATCCGCCAATCCTTCAATGTATAGAATATCAGCTAAGGGGATTTTTGCCAAACTGAAATCGGCACGTACAAAAATATGCTTATCTGCGCCATGGTCTTTATTACCGGAGTAGTCAAAATATTCCTGTGCTTTGTTAATGGCTTGTGTAAAGCGTCTTTGGTTGATGGGCTTGAGTAAATAGTCGATGGCGTTTAACTCGTAACTCACGGCTGCGTATTCGCTGAAAGCGGTGGTAAAAATAACCATGCTGTTTTGCTGCAACGACTTTACCAGATTAATTCCGGTCAGGGCAGGCATGCGTATGTCGCAAAAAATTAAGTCGACAGGAAATTTCCGTAAATGCTTTAATGCTTCGTTGGGCCGGGTAAAAGTTTTTTGCAGGTTGATGTATTCACTTTTGTCGCATAACGATTGAATCACGGTAAGCGCTAACGGTTCATCGTCTATGGCAATGGCATTCATCATTGTAAGTTAATATATAAGGAAACAGAAAACTCCTTTTCGGCATCATTAATCACCAGTAAATGTTTTGAAGGATAAATTAAATTCAGGCGATGCTTTGTGTTTTCTATTCCCAGTCCGCTTCTTTCAGAAATATCACGCTGAACCTCCACTTTATTATTTACCGCAGTGAACTGAAATTCTGTTTTGTTCATTTTCATTTCAATTTTAATATGGCTCTTTTGTTCGGAATTCACACCATGCTTAAAAGCATTTTCAATAAAAGGAATCAGCAGCATGGGAGCGATTTGCAAAGCAGGGATCATTTCCAAACCGGAATATTCCAGTTTCACACTTCTGTCTAAACGTAATTTTTGCAATTCAATAAAATTGCTGACGTAATGCAGTTCATCTTCCAGCAAAACAAAATCCAGTTGTGTGTCCTTCATGCTGTATCGCATCATTTCCGAAAGCTTGTCAACCATGTCGGCTGCCCTGGGTGAGGTGTCAATGGCCATAGCATAAATATTGTTCAGCGTATTGAACAGGAAGTGAGGGTTGATTTGTGATTTAAGCGATGCAATTTGTGCCGAAAGTTTTTCGCTTTCGGTTTGCTTTAACCGGTTGTACACTGCCCATAAAACAGATAACACTATGGATAAAAGCCACAATGAAGCAGCATTGATGATGATAACGGGAATAATTTTTTCGATAGCCGGATATGTTTTGGCTATTGTTTCGGGGTTGAAATCGGAAAGAAAAAATATAACGCCGGAAAGAACAAGTACAGTTGCTATTGCCAGCAATAGAAAAGTGAAATAGTGCCAGTATTTTTTTGCAAGCAGGTATTGGGGAATGAGAAAAAAGTAATTGAAGTAAAAAATGATGATCAATACGGTACTTAAAACAATACAGAGTAAAAGATATTTTATGCGATATGCAGGGTCTAAGGAATTAAAAACCTGGTCGGTTGAAACATAAGGAATAACCAGCAGCAACACCCAAACTAAGGCATGTATGACAAGGGTGAACCGTTTAACTTTCATATTTACTTTTGAAATAAGTCGCAAACCAAAAGTATCTTTTTGTCGCTTCCAAAAAAATGAGAAAAAGGAGGATAATTTGTAGAAGTAGGAACAAAGCAGTGGCAATGGCGCTCTTTTGACTAATTCATTACACTTCAATTTTTTTCATTTCACGAGCACTTTTCACCCTGCACATATTCGTCCACAGTCCTGGCTACGCGATTATCTTCTACCGTTCCTATAAAAGCATAACAAAACACTGTGTATTGTCATCCTCTCTTCTGTATTGTCACCCTCCCTCTTGTATTGTCACCCTGACGAAGGAAGGGTCTGC
>CAYMKT010000137.1:0-10015 GCA_964391065.1 uncultured Terrimonas sp.
AAATCACTCCGTTCGTAATGCTGTGACAGGGTTTGCCATCGCCGCCTTTATGGATTGAAAACTTATCGTGAATAATGTTATTAGCATTACAGATATACCCGCAATTACGAATACATAGGGTGTAAGGTTGATGCGGTATGCAAAACCCTGAAGCCAATTACTCATCAGCCACCACGATGCAGGAAGAGCAATTGCCAGTGAAATAAAAATCAGCCTCAAAAAATCTTTTGACAGCATGGCTGTAATGTTTACCACTGATGCGCCGATTACTTTTCGCACACCGATTTCTTTTCTTCTTTTTTGTGCCGTAAATGCTGCTAAGCCAAATAAGCCCAGACATGAAATAACAATGGCTAATGCCGCAAAATATTTTGATAATGCAGATATTCTTGTCTCCGAATCATATTGCTTTTGATAGGCTTCATCCAAAAAATTAAAGGTGAACGGAAAACCGGGATTGTATTTTCCATACAATCGTTCAATGACAGCAATTGTTTGCCGTTGATTGTTTGCCTGCACGCTGACGACGATGGTACCTCCCGGCCATAAAAACATATAACCTGGCCTAATGGGTTCATGCAGCGACTCAACATGAAAATCCTTTACAACACCGATAATCTGCAGGTTTTTACCAAATTTACGTATGGTCTTTCCCACGGGATCTTTTAGGCCCATCGCTTTAACGGCTGTTTCATTCAGGACAATAGTTGCAGAATCAGCGCCGAAGCTTTTCGAAAAACTTCGTCCTTCTTTCATCTTCATTCCCATC
Source organism: uncultured Terrimonas sp. (assembly GCA_964391065.1). Classification (GTDB taxonomy): domain Bacteria; phylum Bacteroidota; class Bacteroidia; order Chitinophagales; family Chitinophagaceae; genus Agriterribacter. The sequence continues at coordinate 770 of CAYMKT010000137.1, forward strand.
GTTTCAATAAAATCATAATCCACTTCAAAAGCATCAAATGTAATATCGTTGTTAGGGTCTTTCCCCTGCCATTCCATGCCGCTATGGTTATATCCACGCCCTATCATTTTATGAAACGTGGAGCTTGCATTGACAACACCCGGAATAGTTTTGAGTTCTGCTATAAATGCTTCTTCTTTACCGCGTATATTACCCTCTGCAGACAAACGAAGAACATTGTTCTTATCATAACCGGCATCAGTGGCTTGTATAAATTGCATCTGCTGGTATATCACCATCACGGCAACGATTAAAATAGTTGACAGCGTAAATTGAAAGACCACCAATCCTTTTCTCGATAGCACTTCTGCCACGGAAGTGTTGAGTTTTCCTTTTAAAATAGTAAGCGGGCTAAACCTGGATAAATACAAAGCAGGATAACTGCCTGCCAGCAGGCCTGTGCATAAGGTAATAGCTATCAAATAAATAATAATCGTTGTATCAAAATGAAGACTGATCTGCTTCCCTGTAACCTGGTTGAATGCAGGCATTAGCAACAGCGCAATACCCACTGCAAATACAGTTGCCAGTAAGGTCAGCAACAGCGACTCGGAAAGAAACTGGAAGATGAGTTGTTTACGGCCTGCGCCGACCACTTTCTTAATGCCGATTTCTTTTAAACGCCTTGATGCTTTTGCCGTGGAAAGGTTCATGAAGTTGATACATGCAATCACCAAAATAAATATTGCCAATAATGAAAACAATCTCACATATTCGATTCTGCCTTCACTTTTTGCATGATCGTCATAGTTATTGTGCAGGTACATATCCGAAAATCTTGTTGCAGCAACTTTTCGCGAGGTATCGCCGGTATTGAGGGTAATGACGTCTGCAACTACTTTGTTGAAGGAATTGATATCCGTTCCTTGATTTAATAATACATAAGTGAGCGGACCTGAATCACTCCATCTGGTTACCCACTCCTTTATACTTTTGAAATAGTCAAAGGATAATACAAAATCAAATTGCTGGGAGGAATGTTCAGCCACTTTTTCAAATACGCCGGAGACATAAAAAGTTGTATCCTGGTCAAAACGTACAGGCTTCCCGATAATATTTTCTGTGGCGCCGAAAAGTTTTTTTGCCAACTCGTCGGATAGAACAATAGCGCTTTTATTTTCAAGTACACTATTTTTATTGCCTTCGATAAGTTTGAAAGAGAAAATATTGAAATAATCCTTGCCGGCATATTGCCCCGTCGCTTTAATATTTTTATCGCCCACAGAAAGCGTGTATTGCGGAAACCAATCAGGTGGCGCTACGGCTGCGGCATATTCAGCTCCCGCTACCTGCTGCTTAACCGCTTCGCTCAGCAGGCCCGACGATGCTTCTGAAGTGTGCGCTTCACCATCGTAGGTTCGGCGCTCCATAAGCTGGTATAAGCGGTCGTCATTTTTAAAGAATTTGTCATAGCTCGATTCGTCGTGCACCCATAAAAAAATAAGCAATGCACAGGCAAGCCCGGCAGATAAGCCGATGACATTTATAACTGTAAATTGCTTGTCTTTTACAAGATTACGCCACGCGATTTTGAAATAATTTCTGAACATGGGAGAAGTTTATAGTTTGTAGTTTGATGTTTGTTGTTGTAGCTATCAGGTTTCAGGTATCGGGTATCAGGTGAAATTCGTCGTTGACATACGGTACCCATCATTTCAAATTTTAAACTTTCAAATTTCAAATCACTCTGTTCTCAGACTCTTTACCGGATTTGCCATCGCCGCCTTTATGGCCTGGAAGCTAACGGTGCATAAAGTAATGATCATAGCTCCTGCGCCCGATACCGCGAATACCCACCAGGTAATGTTGGCGCGGTACTCATATTTCTGTAACCATTGATCCATAAAGTAGTAAGCTATTGGAACTGCAACAACAAACGCGAGGATAACGATCAATATAAACTCCTTTGAAAGTAGTCCCCACAAGCTAATAACTGAGGCGCCCAATATTTTTCTTACGCCAATCTCTTTCATGCGTTGCGCGGCTACAAAAGATGCCAGTCCAAAAATGCCCAGGCATGAAATAAAAATAGCAAGTATGGCAAAAATGGTCGACAGCGTGCCAATGCGTTGTTCAGCGGCAAACTTTCTGCCGTACTCTTCGTCTACAAATTTGTAGTCGAAAAGACCTGAGGGATTCAATCTTTTGAAAACAGGTTCAATACGGCTGATGGCGTCAGCAGGGCTTAATTGCGGATTCAATCTCATAGTAATAACCGGTCCTACCTGGGGAACCATGAAATAGATGCTTTGCTGGACAGGTTTGTATGGCGATTCCGTTACCATGTTCCTGATCACACCCACTACCGCAAACTTATTATTGTTAAATGTTATAGTTTTTCCAACGGGATCAGCCAGGCGCATATATTGTACAGCAGCTTCATTTAAGATCACCGCAGCATTATCGGTTGGAAAACTCCTGGAGAAATCGCGGCCTGCCGCAAATTGCCAGCCTACCGTTTTGCCAAAATCGTAGGTTACTGCCGTAAGCACAAAAGACATTTTTGCCAGTTTGGGATCTTTACCTTCCCATTCAATCCTGTCGTCAAAATAATTGTTTTCGGTTGTAGCTGCAGATGACTGTGCCAATTCAATTGCCCCGCCGGATGCCAGCACTTCCCGGCGCAGAACATCATACTTCCCGTTCAAATCGGCCGTATTCATATTAAAACGGATCAATCCATTTCTGTCGTAGCCAATTGGCCTGTTTTGTGCATGCTGAACCTGGCGATATACAACAATGGTTCCGATGATCAGGATGATGGAAACCGTAAACTGAACAGCCACCATAACCCTTCGCGATATACCCGCCGATTTGCCTGATCGAAAAGTACCTTTCAGTACTTTCACCGGGCGGAAGGACGAAAGATACAGCGCCGGATAGCTTCCGGAAACAAAAGCGGTGACGAGTACGAACAGCATTGAAATCACCCAAAACACAGGATTGTTAAAGGGCAGGCTTACTTTTTTATCCGCTATTTCATTGAACCCATTTATGCTTAATAAAACGATGCCAACACTTATGATAAAGGCAATACATACCATCAAAAATGATTCGCCGAGGAATTGCTTTACCAACTGGCTTCGCAGCGAGCCTATTGTTTTGCGAATGCCTACTTCTTTTGCCCTTTTTTCAGACCGCGCCGTACTGAGGTTCATAAAATTGATGCAGGCCAGCAACAGCACAAATATGCCAATCATGCCAAACAACCATACCAGTTGAATTTGCCCCCCTGCCTGAACGCCATTCTTCCATTCCGACCTTAGATGCCAATCCTTCATTGGATGCAAGAAAAGAGCAACATTGTCGTTCGTGGCGTTGGGCTGCTCCGTTTTTATCCTGTTCCAGTAGATATCTTTGATGCTACCCGATATCTTTTGCATGGATGTGCCGGCAGCAGCTTCTACAAAAATGTTAAATGAACTGTTCTTCCATTCGTCAACTAATGCTTTTACACCGGCATTTGTATTAACCAGTAAATCAAACGGGCATAGAAAGCTGATATCGCGGAACCGGTTATTATAAGGCAGATCTTCATACACACCTGCTACTTTTACGGCCTGGTTGTTTCCCAGCTTTACCACTTTTCCGATGGCATCTGCATTGCCAAAAAGAGCAGTAGCCAGCGACTGGTTTACCAGGATCGTATTGGGATCATTAAAGCCGGCCTTTGTACCCGCCAGAAAGGTTAAGGTGAATATTTCAGTGAAAGCTGGCTCAACATACATTCCCCTCCGGGAAAATTGATTTTCATTGTACGAAAGCATTTGTTCATTGCTTTCCGTTGCCAGCGCTACCTGTTTAAAATAATTGCCATAGGTCGTTCTTAGTTCAAACGCGAGTGGAATGGGGAAATGGTTGCTGTTCTCTGAAATGAACGATTCTCCATTTACCGTTTCTTTTCGTGCAAGCTGTGCAATATTGTCGTAGTTCTTATTGTAATTGTTGAACGACAATTCATCCCATATCCATAACCCGATCAGCATGGCAACTGCCATGCCTACAGCAAGCCCGCCAACATTGATTAGTGATATTTCCTTGTTTTTGGCAAGATTGCGCCACGCGGTTTTGAAATAGTTTCTGAACATAGAAGAAGTTTATAGTTGGTTGTTTTAGGTATCAGCTATCAGGTGTCAGGTATCAGGTGAAATTCGTCGTTGACATACGGTACTCATCATTTCAAATTTTAAATTTTCAAATTTCAAATCATTCCGTTCGCAAAGACTCAACCGGGTTAGCCATCGCCGCTTTGATGGCCTGGAAGCTAACCGTTATTACAGTAATCAGCAAGGCCATCAATGCGCCTAAAACAAATACACCTGCTCCTATGCTAATACGGTAGTCATAGTTCATTAGCCAGTTATGCAGGAAATAAAATGATACAGGTATAGCTATCAGGCAGCTTATCAAAACCAATACAATAAAATCTTTTGATAACAACAGCCAAACCTGTTGTACGGATGCGCCCAGCACTTTTCTTATGCCGATTTCTTTTGTGCGTTGTTCAGCAACATAAGCAGCGAGGCCAAACAAACCAAGACAGGAAATAAAAATAGCAAGTGCAGCAAACACGCCTGCGAGTTTCCCTATCAGCATTTCAAGATTAAACTTAGCAGCATACTGTTCATCCGAAAAAGTATAGGTATAGGGATAAGCCGGACTATACTTATTAAAAATGACTGTAAGCTGCGCGACCGCTTCCTGTGTTTTTATATTGGACGAGAGCTTGTATAATAAACTACGCTGCGGATCAGGCGAACAATAAAACATGGTTGGGTCTGCTGCTTTAAATGGCGATATCATCAATGCATCTTTCACAATGCCGGCAATTGTAAATTGACGCCCCTGCCATGCTATTTTTTGACCAACCGGGTTTGTTAAACGCATTCTTTTAATGGCTGCTTCATTAAAAATAACACTCGTACTGTCGTAGGCATTGAAGAAATCCCGTCCTTCATGCATGCGCATGCCAAGCGTTTTAAAATAATCTTCAGATACTATAATGGTACCCATTTCAATTGTTTCACCTGGATTTTTTCCCTGCCACTGGTCAACATCCGAATGCCACCAAACATCTGTTGCAGGGCTTGTTGCAGTTGTAATAAAGGATACAATTCCTTTGGCTGACAGTTCATTTTTTAATGCAGTAAAATTTTTATTCAGGTCATCATTCATATTGGTCATCATGAGCCTGTTTAAGCTATAGCCTGCAGGCCTGTTCTTCGCATATTGTATTTGCTGATAAATGATCACTGTGCTTACGATCAAAGCAATAGAGCAACTGAATTGTATAACCACAAATATTTTTCTTGACAGGGAAGATTTGCCTGCCTTCATTGTTCCTTTCAAAACGGTTACGGGATTAAAGGAAGAAAGATAAAAAGCAGGGCGGCTGCCTGCGAGTAAGGCCGTCAATAACAAACAGCCACTCAATATCAGCCAGAAATAAATATTACCAACAGGCATGCTGATATGACTTACCGTTAATGTATTGAATGCCGGTAACGATAACCATGCAAATAATACGGCAAAAACAAAAGCGATAACGGTAAGCAGGAATGCCTCCAGCAAAAATTGAACGATCAAATCTTTTTTTTGTGAACCGATGGCTTTTCTAACGCCTACTTCTCTTGCTCTTTTTTCGGAACGGGCCGTAGTGAGATTGATGAAATTGATGCAGGCAATGATCAGCACCAATAAGCCGATGATAGAAAACATTTTTACATACTCAAGAAAGCCTGCCGTGTCTTTGCCATTTACATAGTTTGAATACAGGTGCCAGCGCTCCATCGGTTGCAGCGTAACATAAGAATTCATGGCATTAATATTACCTTCTTCCGTATGTTCTATGTTCCTGATCTTCGGCGCAACCTGAGCATAATTAACGCCTGGTTTTAGCTTTACAAAGATCTGCAGGTTGTTGTTGCCGTAAGTACTTAACCCATTTATTTTTATTTGCGGGTTAACTGCATATTTATAAGAGGTTGGCACCACATACTTAAAACTGAAACTTGCATTGGCAGGCACATCTTTTATAATGCCTGTTACTTTAAGGTCATGCGCATTATTAAAGCGAACCATTTTGTTCATAGCATCTTCACTACCAAAAAGTGATTTCGCCAATGCTTGTGTAAGCACAATGGAATAAGGGTCTTTAAATACAGTATTGGCATTGCCTTTTATAAACGTATATTGAAATATCTTAAACAGATCGGTTCCGGATATTGCACCATTAATATATAATTTTTTGTCGCCCACTATCAAACCATTTTCTCCCGTCCAATCGCTTTCTGCCACATATTCTATTTCCGGAATTTGTGTACGCAATGCTTCAGCCAGTTTTAATGATGTTGTTTGAAAAGTAAGCGTATCGCCATTGCTGTTGAAATTGCGCTGAACACGGTATACCGACTTGTATTCCGGCAAGAATTTATCGAACGAGTATTGATCGTACACCCAAAGCCCGATTAATAACGCAACAGCCATTCCTATAGAAAGACCAACAATGTTTAATGCGCTATAACCGATTGTTCTGGTTATGTTGCGCCACGCGGTTTTGAAATAGTTTCTGAACATAGAGCGTTATTTATGATTGCTGATCCGCCACGGCGGACAAGTTTGTTGATTTCTGATTTAGGCTGTGGGCTATGAGCTTTGAGCCGTCGGCTATCAGCAATTTTAATTTATAAACTACTGTATCCGGATATGCCGTTTCTTTCGTCGCGTATCGGCTGTTTCATTTTCAAATTCTCACATTTTCAAATTTTCAAATTACCCCGCGGTCTGACACTCCTTCGTCGCATACCGACCGCTACATTTCCACATTTTTACTACTCCGTTCTCAAACTCTTAACCGGATTTGCCACCGCCGCCTTTATCGCCTGGAAGCTTACGGTTAATAATGTAATGACAAGGGCCGCTGAGCCTGCCAGCAGAAAGACCGTCCAGCTTATTGTGATCCTGTAATCGTAATTGGTAAGCCAGTTATTAAGATAATAGTAAGCAACGGGCACAGCTATAACACAGGCCAAAACCACCAAAAGCACAAACTCCCTTGATAACAACCGCCACAACCCCGCTACGCTGGCTCCCAGTACTTTGCGAATACCAATTTCTTTTTTTCTTTGCTCGGCCACAAAACTGGCCATGCCAAACAACCCCAGGCAGGATATGAAAATGGCCAAAATGGCAAAATAAGACGATAGCTTTCCGATCCTTTCTTCGGCTCTGAACTTATTTCCAAATTCTTCATTCACAAACTGGTACCCAAACGGTACGTCGGGTGAATGTTTTTTCCAGATTTTCTCTATGGTACTTAACGAACGACTGGTACTTTGCTGAGGGTTGAGTTTTAAGATGAGGTTCACTAAACCCTCATAAGACCCTATATGATATAATGTAGGCCGAACAGGATAAAAAGGCGACTCCTGCAATATATCGTTTACCACGCCGATAATGGTATATACACGACCGTTCCATCGGAGTGTTTTGCCGACAGGTTCTTCAAACCCCATAAACTTTGCAGCCGACCCGTTGATCACAAACGCCATAGAATCTGTGGCAAATTCCTTTGAAAAGTCTCTGCCTTCTTTAATTTCCCACTGTACGGTTTTACCAAAATCATACGATACCGCATTGTTGGGGAAGTCCACTCCCAGGTTGGGGTCTTTGCCTTCCCAGTCAAAACCGCCATTTGTATTCCACACACCGGTCAAAGGACTAAAGGATGCCGCCATTTCTTCAATTGCCCCTGAGCTTTTCAATTCTGTTCTTACCGCATCAAAATGTTTTTTCACCTCATCCTGCAGGCTCAGGTTTACCAGTCCATTCTTATTATAACCTACGGGCCGGTTTCTGGCGTGCTGGATCTGCTGATATATGATGATGGTACCGATGATCAGCATTACCGAAACCGTAAACTGCATCACCACCAGTATTTTACGGGGAACAGCGGCAAATCTGCCTACCCGGAATGTGCCTTTAAGCACTTTCAATGGCTGAAAAGAAGAAAGATACAGGGCGGGGTAACTTCCGGCTAATAAACCCGTAATAAAAATAAATGCAAGATTGAAAAACCAGAACAAGGGGTTGTGCAGAGGGACCTCTATTTTCTTACCGGCCACTTCATTAAACAACGGTAATAATAACACCAGCAATACTAAAGACAGCAAAAAGGCCAATACCACTACCATGTAGGATTCGGCAAAGAACTGAAATACGAGTTGCCTCCGCAATGAACCTACCGTTTTGCGGATACCCACTTCCTTGGCCCGCTTTTCACTGCGGGCAGTAGCCAGGTTCATGAAATTGATGCAGGCCAGCAGCAATACAAAAATGCCAATGATGCCAAATAACCATACATACTGAATATTTCCTCCTGTGTTCACCCCGTTTTTGAACTCGTTATACAGGTTCCATTTGCTCATGGGATGCAGGAAAACGACCCACTGGTATCTTTTTGCTTCTTCAGGTACATTGTCCAGTTTTACGTTTTTGATCTTTGCAGATACTTTTTCTATGTCGGCATGATCCGCCACCTGTACAAAGGTTTGGCTGTTATTGCTTCCCCAGGGATTGGTCATATTTTTTGCCCATGGATTCTGGATCAGCCATAATTCCCAGGGCATCATAATCTGTATGTTGCTGAAAGAAGTATTGTCGGGCAGGTCTTCATAAACACCGGTGACTTTTACTTCATAAAGCCTGTCGAAGGTGATGGTTCGATTGATGGGGTCTTCCTTGCCAAAGAGGGCTTCGGCAACGGAGGCGGACAGCAGGATAGAGTAGGGGTCTTTCAATCCTGCCCTTGTTCCTTTGAGCATGTTGAGGGTAAGCATTTCCGGCGCATCCGGTTCAAAGAAATTGCCTTCTTTGGCAAAATGCTTACCTCCCAAAGAGAGCGTATGGCTGCCCGTCCATGAGGCTTGTACCACATATTTAAAATCGCTTCCGTATTTGGTCTTTATTTCCGGGCCCATCAAAACAGGATTGGAATGCTGCGTTCGCGTTTCGCCGTTAAAGCTGGCCTGTTGCATTACCTGTGCTATGCGGTCGTAATTTTTGTGATACCTGTCAAATGAAAGCTCATCATATACCCATAAGCCGATCAGTATGGCCACTGCCATGCCAATGGCCAGTCCTCCTATGTTAATGGCACTGTATCCCTTGCTTTTGAGGAGGTTGCGCCAGGCGATTTTGAAATAGTTT
>CAYMKT010000138.1:0-5208 GCA_964391065.1 uncultured Terrimonas sp.
CGTTTTTTGAAAGCAACAGAGAGAACCGGATTTGGAGACAATCTATTTCGCGACTGGCGATACAATAGCGATGATAGCCCTAAAAATGACTTTGTACTGAATAACCCTCTTTATTCGGGTAAGATATTGGTAGCGGGTAAAAATTTTGGTAGCGGCAGCAGTCGGGAACATGCGGCATGGGCTATCTATGATTATGGATTCCGCTGTGTGGTTTCCAGCTTTTTTGCAGATATTTTCAAAGGGAATGCTTTGAATATCGGAATCTTGCCGGTAACGGTTAGTGAAGCTTTTTTAGATAAAACATTCACAGCCATTGAAGCCGACCCAAAAACCGAAATTGAAATAAACCTCCCCGATCAAACCATCACTATCCTGGCAACTGGAGACAGTGAAAAGTTTGACATCAATAGCTACAAAAAGGATAACATGACCAATGGCTATGATGATATTGATTACTTGCAGGCAATGAAAGAAGACATTCAGTCATTTGCTGTAAACAGTTTGTACTAACTAAACGATCAGCAAATAACTATGTCCGCAGCCCAACGATACATTGAAATAATGGATACTACCCTCCGCGATGGTGAGCAAACCAGCGGCGTGTCCTTTTCCGCATCAGAAAAATTAACGATAGCCCAGCTATTATTGTCGGAAGTAAAAGCAGACAGGATAGAAGTGGCGTCTGCCCGTGTGAGTGAGGGTGAATTTGATGCCGTAAAAAAAATTACCCGTTGGGCAAAAGCCAATGGCTATTTGAATAGAGTTGAAGTGCTGACTTTTGTTGACGGAGATATATCCGTACAATGGATGCTGAAAGCCGGCGCTAAGGTGATGAACCTGCTCACGAAAGGATCGCTAAATCATTTAACCCACCAATTAAAGAAGAAACCGGAACAGCATTTTGCTGATGTGGCAGCCGTAATTGCCCTCGCCAGGAAAAAAGGGTTAGAGTGTAATGTATACCTTGAAGACTGGAGCAACGGGATGCGGTATTCAAAAGAGTATGTATTCCAATATCTCGATTTTCTGCAGCATCAACCTGTTAAGAGAATAATGCTGCCCGATACATTGGGTGTATTGATACCTTCTGAAGTATATGAATATGTTTCGGAAACCGTGAAGCGATACCCAGGCATTCATTTTGACTTTCATGCCCACAACGACTACGACCTGGGTACAGCTAATGTGCTGGAAGCCGTAAAGGCCGGGGCCCATGGAATACATCTTACCATTAATGGCATGGGTGAAAGAGCAGGAAATGCGCCATTAGCCAGCGCTGTAGCTGTTTTGCATGACTATTTGCCTCAGGTAAAAACAGCCGTGGCCGAAAAATCATTGTATTCGGTGAGCAAACTGGTTGAAACATTTTCCGGTTTTCGCATTCCCGTAAACAAACCGGTGGTGGGTGAAAATGTATTTACACAAACCGCAGGAATACATGCAGATGGTGATAAAAAAAATAAGTTGTATTTCAGCGACCTGATGCCGGAACGTTTTGGCCGGCAGCGCAAATATGCATTGGGCAAAACCAGCGGTAAGGCCAATATTGAAAATAACCTGCAACAGCTTGGCATCCAACTATCCGATGACGATCTGAAAAAAGTTACGCAACGTATTATAGACCTTGGCGACAGAAAAGAAGTAGTTACGCAGGCCGATTTGCCCTATATTATTTCTGATGTATTAGACAGCAATGCGATTGAGGAAAAAGTAATCATTGAAAATTATGTACTCACTCATTCTAAAGATCTCAACCCTTCTGTTACATTAAAATTGTCTGTGAACGGAGACGTGTTTGAAGAGCATTCGCAGGGCGACGGACAGTACGATGCATTTATGAATGCATTGAAAAAAATTTACAAACAAAGAAAACTGGAGCTACCCTTATTAACAGATTATGCTGTTCGCATTCCGCCTGGTGGCAGGAGTGATGCATTGTGCGAAACCATTATTACATGGAGAAACAATAACAGGGAATTCAAAACAAGAGGATTGGATAGTGACCAAACGGTTTCGGCAATAAAAGCAACGCAGAAGATGTTGAATATTATATATAACGCCGAAAGTGAAACATCAAAGATTCCAAAGTTGGATAAAGCAATCATTGTTTAACAATATTGAAATATTCAACCCACCCCACCATTATACAAACATATCATTCCACATTTCAACAATCGACAACTATGGCAGCAAAAAATATTTTAATTGTTCCGGGCGATGGAATAGGACAGGAAGTAACAGCAGTTGGGAAAAAAGTGCTGGATAAAATAGCGGCAAACTTCGGGCACTCCTTTACATATGATGAAGCCCTTATAGGCCATGCCGCCATCGAAGCTACCGGAAATCCGTTGCCAGATGAGACGTTAGAGAAAATGAAAAAATCGGACGCGGTATTATTTGGCGCTGTGGGTCATCCCAAATACGACAATGATCCTTCAGCCAAAGTAAGGCCGGAGCAGGGTTTACTTAAAATGCGTAAAGAGTTGGGCCTATATGCCAATCTTCGTCCCATCAAATTATTTGATGAATTATTAAGCGCATCCAGCATCAAACCTGAAATATTAAAGGGAGCGGATATTTTATTCTTCCGTGAATTGACCGGTGATATTTATTTTGGAGAAAAAGGAAGAAAAAACAATGGCGATACCGCATATGATATCGCAGAATACAGCCGCTACGAAGTAGAAAGGATTGCCCGAAAAGCATTTGAAGCGGCAAGAACGAGAAGAAAGAAGTTATGTTCGGTAGATAAAGCCAATGTATTGGAAACTTCACGGCTGTGGAGAGAAGTGGTACAGAAAGTGGCATTGGAGTATCCGGAAATAACCGTTGAGCACCAGTTTGTGGATGCAACAGCCATGTTGCTGATCAAGGATCCGCTTCGTTTTGATGTAGTGGTTACCGCTAATTTATTTGGTGATATTCTTACCGATGAAGCTTCACAAATTGCCGGTTCCATGGGTATGCTGGCATCTGCCTCCATTGGAGATGGCACAGGGGTGTATGAACCCATTCATGGCTCTGCGCATGATATTACCGGTAAAGGTGTTGCCAATCCTTTAGCGTCTATTTTATCGGCAGCTTTGTTACTCGATATTTCCTTTGGAATGAAACCCGAATCGGAAGCCATAATAAATGCGGTTGATGTGGTGTTGAAATCGGGATTCCGTACAGGAGATATAGCCGATGCCAAAACCCCGGCTCATAAAATATTAGGCACCGTTGCCATGGGAGAAGAAGTACTGAGACATATCTGAGGTGCGTAAACCCGGCATTGGCCTTAATGGAGATGAATCAGTTTACTACGCTTGTATCGATAAGATGAATAGTTCTCGCTATGTCATCATATTCGGTCCTGCGAATGCCTCTGAGTACCATTTCGGCAACAGTGCCCGGCGATTCAATTCGTTCCGCGAGGAAAAAAACCGTTGTATCCATTTGCCGGATATAGAATTGTTGCTGATCATGGTTCATTTCTGAAAGCAGCAGAGCGCTGCTCCAGGAAGCGGTCCGGGCCTTGTCGATACTGAAATTCAACACTGCGTCCTGCCTGCCATTGGCAATCTTCCCGAGTAAGCGCATGGGCAACCATATATTAGCCAATGCTTCCTGCACATCATCTACCAAAGAAGCTATTACATCATTGATCTTATTAAAATCGGTCAACAAATCGTTGATATCGTGGTCGCCGGATACTGTTGCGGCAGCAACGGCAAGATCAAGATTAATATGGGCGTTAACGCCAAGCAATATGTGCTGTATTACGGTAAGGTTACCGGTGCTGCAACAATCGAATGTAAACTTCCATGACTTACTGCATTGACGGCCGAATTTATAGGCCTCATACGCGTCAAGATAATATTGCGCAAAAACAACATCCAGCCGGTTCATTCTTTCTCCATCCTCAAATACAGCTTGCTGTATTCCTTCACTTACGGCCATCGTCATTCTTTTATACAAAGCAGCAAAATACCCCATCCTGTTTTTGGCAGTCTTGCATTCATGCACAATCTCATCAAGTCTTGTAATTACCTCGGAAATATGATGCAGCGCCATACAACAAGGAGTTTTTGGTACACAAAGGGTTTGCACAGGCGCAAAAAATCTTTCAAGGCAGCAATATAAAATGCAATAGAATGCTTTCGCCTTAAAATAGCAAGATGAAATATGCAGCGGAGGTTTTTCTAATTAAAAACCATGTGGTTGTGCGTCGTCCTCCTGACCTGCAAAAAATAGCGGGCTGATTTACCAACTGCCGCCGGCGCCGCCGCCGCCAAAACTACCGCCGCCGAATCCACCGAAACCACCACCCGAACTACTGCCACCGCCCCATCCACCGCCACTACTGCCCATACCGCCGCCGGGCAGCCACCAAATGGGAGGAACCCCGGTTTCACGATACCCACGCCTGCTCATAAAGGAGCCGCCACCACCCCCACCTATGCGGGAGATAATAAAAACAATAATAAAGATGATGATGATAATAAGTGGTAAGGGAACGCCTTTCTTACTTCCCCTGTTGGCATATCCTTCAGGCGGCTGGTATTCTCCGGCAGCCGCCTTCATAATAGCAGTGGTGCCCTCATCAATACCGCGGTAATAATCATTACCCCTGAAATTGGGAAGGATTTCATTCTCAACAATCTGCTTACAGGTTATATCCGGCATGGCGCCTTCCAGCCCATATCCGGGTGCGATAAAAACCTTCCTGTCGTCTTTGGCGATTAGGAAAACTACACCATTGTTGAATTCTTTATTGCCCACGCCCCATTTTCGTCCCAACGCAGTAGCATATTCATAAGGGTCGTAATCGCTCAATGTCTTTACTATCGCTACCACAACCTGGTTGGATGTAGTATCGTCGTAGTTCTTCAATTTCAACTCCAGCGTTTCCTGTTGAATTGGAGTGAGCGTGCCCGTAAAGTCGTTGACTAATCTTGGTGGAGATGGAGGAGCAGGAATAATTTTGTCGACCTGTGCAGAAACACCGAGAGCAAGAAATAAAAATATGGCGAGTAAATGTTTCTTCATTAAATATAAAATTCCAAATCCAAATAAAAGAACCCAACCCCATGAATCCAACAAGCAACGGGCAAATGCACAAAGGAAAAATCAAATGTTTAAAAGCGGGCTTTACATATCTATTCAGCCACTATCGCCCAAAAACAATTTCATCAGGTAATTCATTTCTATCGGTATGGGAATCAT
>CAYMKT010000138.1:5308-9956 GCA_964391065.1 uncultured Terrimonas sp.
AGGATTCATAAACCGGCAATGACTTTCCACATACACTCTTATTTCGCCGCTTGTGCGTTTTTCAGATTCCCGAATAGCAGCCACTATCCGTTCATTTTCCTCTACAGAAAAGAAATGTTTTATCCTGGTTGGAAAAAGTCTCATTAATACGGGCAAATTTTAAAATTTTACTTCCGGCGCCGTGTCAGCGCCAGGCTCCGATGCAAAAAATCCTTTTTCTTTAAATCCAAACAGCCCGGCATACAACGTATTAGGGAACGATTTTACCACGGTATTGTAACCCTGCACAGAGGCGTTAAAATCGTTCCTCGCTACTTTAATCCTATTTTCGGTTCCCTCCAGTTGCGCCTGCAGGTTAAGAAAATTCTGGTTGGCTTTTAATTCGGGATACCTTTCCACGCTTACAAGCAACCTGCTCAATGCCCCGCTTAATTCTCCCTGAGCCTGTTGGAACTGCGCCATTTTTTCGGGTGTAAGGTCGTCGGCGTTAATATTCACTCTTGTTGCATTAGCCCTGGCTTCAATCACCTGGGTAAGCGTTTCCTGTTCAAAATTTGCAGCACCCTTTACTGTACTCACCAGATTAGGAATAAGGTCTGATCGACGCTGGTATTCGCTCTCTACATTTCCCCATTTACCTTTTACGTCCTGGTCCAGCCCAACCATTTTGTTATAACCACCACAACCACATCCACCTAATAATAAGATTGCTCCAATTACAATAATTAAAGTGAGGTTTTTTGTATTCATCTTGTTAGTGTTTTAATTTATTAAAAGTACACATCATAATATAAATATATTAAAAAAAGTTATTTTGTATTCTGATAGAAATCACCCGCAATCACACTAATTTCTTCATTACTTAACCGTTGCTTTCCAGATGCAATCACCACACGGTACCTAAAGGTAATTGACTGCCCCGGTTTTAATGCAAGGTTCAGGGTTTCCTTGCCGTTACTAAACACCTTCTGTCCTAAGGGATTTGCAGCGAATAATCCATAGCCGCGTGCGTGCCAGTAGGTCGGGTAGCCAACATTCCTCGGATTGTCGATGATGACAATGCTGGTGGTATCATCCCCCTGTTTCCCATACAACATGCACCATTGTGCCCTTGTACCCCAGGCAGCATCTCCTTCCTTCCCTTCACTGGTCATATAATTTCCTGAAGGTGCACTGTCTGCACTACCTTCCACTACAGTAATATTTCCTTTGTCATCCTTAAACTCTTTTTTTTCTTTCGAAGGCTGTTCCAGTTCATGTGCAACACGCAGTCCCAGCATTCCGTCTTTTATATCAGGCATGTTTACATTCTGAACCGCCGTAAGCGTAGTAACCCTGTCTATTATTCTTTTATCCTCATCGGCCTTAAAGAAATAAGTAGTCACTTCATTCAGTAATACCTGGTTTTTTTGATTCTCCCAAGTACCCTGAACTTTCAGTTCCCCCTTTTTACCGCTCTTGGTCTTAAGTATTTTACTGGTTTTAATCCAACCATACTTGTCCTTTTTATCGGCGGGAATAGCGTACGAATTATTCCAAAAGTCAAGCCCGTTTACGCTTTCATAGTTAAGCCATAATCCTGTATGATGCGGGTGATCGGTGGGCTCATCCTTGCGCGGAGCAAAAGGGAATCCCCGGGTAATGAGCTGACCATCGGGTGCGTATATGGGATACAAAAAGGGTTTTTCAAGCGTGTCTGAATAAATAAAGGCCGTAAATGGTTTACCCTCAGCGGTTATATTTACCTTTCGTTCGCCGCTAACCGGTTCTACCTCTATTGAATATACCTGCATTTTGCTTTTGGAAGATTGGGCTGGTAATACACCTACGTAAACGAAACAAAAAAATAAAACAAGCTGCTCTTTAAAAAAAGGAGTTCTTTTTTTCATAATTTAAACTTTAATAAAATAAGTATGGGTTTGCACAAAAAATCTCATCAATAAAATAGCTTCTTTTCCAACTGCTGCAAAATACTAATATTCTGTTTTGCTTGCCGTTTGTGGGGGATAAAACTACTATTCTTTACTTAATTTAATTCATTAAAACGTATATCATGGAAAAATCGCGTAGGGAATTTATCAGGAAAGGTGCAATGGCCGGTGCTGCAACTTATATGGGCGCATTAGGGCTGAGCGCAAAGAGTTATCGCAATATTATGGGGGCCAATGATCGGGTGAACGTTGGGGTTATTGGATTCTCGGACAGGTTCAGAAGCTCGTTACTGTCATCCTTTGTTAAGCTGCATAAGGAATTGAATTTTGATATGGTTGCCGTTTCAGATATTTGGAAAAAAAGAAGGGAGGAGGGACAATCGTATCTGAAACAACAGTTAGGGCACGATATTACGGCTTGCGTAAACAACGATGCCTTATACGATCTCAAAAATATTGATGCCGTGTTTATCAGCACAGCCGATTTCCAGCATGCACTGCATACCGTGGAAGCTGTTAAAGCTGGCAAAGATACTTATACGGAAAAGCCGCTGGCCGAAACGATGGAAGATGCGAGGACGGTGCTAAAAACAGTTAAAGACAGTGGAAGGATTGTTCAGATAGGATCCCAGAGAAGGAGTGGCGCCGCCTATAAATCCGCTTATGATTTTATAAATGAAGGTAAGTTTGGCCCTATCGTAATGGTGGAATTGATCTGGAATGTAAACCAGCCCGGGCGGTGGCGGAGACCGTCATTGGTTCCGCAGTTGCGTGAAGAAGACACGGACTGGAAGCGTTTCTTAATGAACCGCCCTTATGAAAAGTTCGATCCGAGAAAATACCTCGAGTTCCGTTTATTCTGGCCCTATTCATCCGGTATTCCCGGGCAATGGATGTGTCACCAGATAGACACGGTACATTGGTTTGCGAATTTACCTCACCCGCGCAGTGTAGCCGTTAACGGCGGCATTTATACATGGAATGACGGAAGAAAAAATGCAGATACCTTAACCGCCGTTTTTGATTACGGTCCGCTTAACGATTCGTCGAAGGGGTTTCAGGTTATCTTCAGTTCGCGCATGACGAATTCCGCAGGCGACGTGAAAGAAATTTATTACTCCAATGGTGGCACGCTAAATCTCGACACCAACCAAATCAGTTCCGATGGCGGTTTGCAGGAAAGGTATGCTAAAGCGATGGGAATGGAGGCGCAGCTTTTGCCTAATATGTCGTTGAATGATATGGTCGCAAAAGTATCAACGGATGCCGATACGGGAGGCGACGATCTGACGCTGTCGCATGTACGCAACTGGATGGAATGTGTGCACAGCCGTAAGCAGCCCAATGCCTCAATAGAAGCGGGATATAATCATGCTATTGCAGTAATTATGTCGAACGCCGCATACCGCACCGGGCAAAAGGTTACGTTTGATGAAAAAACACAGGAAGTTTTAGCCGGTGGAAAAGCGTTTAAATACTAGCGCAGCAGTATACAAAATTAAAAAGGTCAGGAATTAATGCCCCTGACCTTTTATTATTCAATCTTGACGCTATTTTTTCTTGATGCAAAACAGGGTCAGGAAAATACTCCCTTTATTTCGTGTAAAATCCTTTTCCGCTCTTCGTCCGTTAAATTCGAACCCGAAGGGAGGCATAGCCCATCCTTAAACAACTTTTCTGCAGTTCCATCTCCATAAAAAGGAGCTTCTTTAAATACCGGTTGACAATGCATGGGTTTCCAGAGCGGCCGGCTTTCGATGTTCGCCTTGTCTAATGCCAGGCGCAAATCTTCCCGCGTGACCTTACTATCGTTTATAAGTGCAGTGGTAAGCCAATGATTGGAAAAATATCCTCCCGGCTCGTCTAAAAACTGAATAGCATCGATATCTGCCAGTACTGTTTTATACCATTCAAAATTTGCCCTCCGCTGCGCAACGCGGTGCGGTAAAACCTCCATTTGTCCCCGCCCTATACCTGCGCACACATTACTGATACGATAATTATACCCGATATGTGAATGCTGGTAATGTGGAGCCGGATCCCGGGCCTGTGTTGACAGGAATCGTGCTTTTTCAGCAAGTTCCGCCCGATGTGCAACCATCGCGCCACCACCGGAGGTGGTAATGATTTTATTTCCATTGAAAGATAAAACAGTTATTAATCCAAAAGTGCCGCACATCATACCATTAATGTGACTTCCAAGGGCTTCCGCAGCATCCTCAACAACAGGTATTTCGTACCTGTTGGCAATTGCCATAATTTCATTCATTTTTGCGGGCATACCGTAAAGGTGAACCGGTATGATTGCTTTAGGTTTACGCCCCTTCTTTATCCGGTCTATTATTGCTTCCTCCAAAAACCCGGGCGACATATTCCAGGTTTCTTTTTCACTGTCAATGAATACGGGAATGGCGCCCTGGTAAGCAATCGGATTAGCCGAAGCAGAAAAAGTCATGCTCTGGCAAATCACTTCATCGCCTGCTTTAACGCCAAGTAATATTAAAGCTAAATGGAGCGCTGCCGTGCCGGAACTTAGCGCTGCTACGTGAATATCATTTTCGTTACCCGGCATAAGAAAATGAGCAATATCTTTCTCGAACCCATTTACGTGGGGTCCGAGCGGAGCAATCCAGTTGGTATCAAATGCTTCATTTACAAATTTCCTTTCATTACCACCCATATGAGGTGAAGAGAGCCAGATTTTTGGATGCATATAA
>CAYMKT010000139.1:0-7131 GCA_964391065.1 uncultured Terrimonas sp.
TGCTTTTGCACCTGATCCATTTTGCATTATATTCTCTGCCATTTGCTGAAACGCTTCCATAGTCATTGCATGGTCTAACGTAAACGCGCCAATCCGGGTGCGGCATAAGCTGCTCAGGTAGGCTCCGCAGCCTAAGGCGTTACCATAGTCATGCGCTAAGCTTCGGATATAGGTTCCCGTTGAGCATACTACTTTAAAATGCACTTTTGGCAATTCAACATGCGTAATGGTAAATTCTTTTATGAACAGCTTCCGGGGTTCCAAATGCACGGCTATACCTTTGCGTGCCATTTCGTACGCGGGCTTACCCTCTTTTTTGATGGCAGAATGCGCGGGTGGCACCTGTTGAATTTGCCCGGTAAATTGTTGGGTGAACTCATGCAGTTGAGCTTCTGTTATACCACTGTAGTCCCTGAAATTTTCAGGTTCACTTTCCAGGTCGTAAGTGGCGGTGGTAGCGCCCAGCGTAAAACTGCCGGTATATTCTTTTTCCTGCGCCATGTATTCATTGATGTTTTTGGTAAACCTGCCGGTGCACACAATCAGCAAACCTGTTGCCAACGGATCCAATGTGCCTGCATGCCCCACTTTTTTTATTTTTATGATGGAACGTATTTTTCTAACCACGTCGAAGGAGGTCCATCGCAATGGCTTGTTCATCAATAGCACCTTCCCTTGTGCAAATGGGTTGTTTTGATCCGGCAACATCCTTTTTATATTTACGGCAAAGATATGGGTAACGGCGCCAGTGTGTTAATCATTGAATGTTTAGCGCAAACTGTTTTGGAAATAGTTCCAACAATATCAACCGGGCTGAGTTTTTTCTACACGCGCCGGAGTTTCAATGCTATATGGCCTGCCTCGATTTTAGCTCTATGTATTTATTGATTGCATTTATAGTGAGCTGCTTTGGGGTAGTAAGCAGGGAAAGTATGCCATGTTGTTGCAGTTCTTTTGCAATCAAACGTTTTTCGAATACAAATTTATCGGCTATGGTTTTAATGTAAATGTCCTCCAGGTTTTGAGCCGGGCTTTCTCTTAATGCCTTTAATTCGGTATTCTCAAAAAACACCACCAACAATAAATGGTGTTTGGCCATTTGGCGCAAATAAGGCAGTTGTCTTTGAAACCCGGGAACAGACTCAAAATTGGTAAACAAAACAAGCAAGCCCCTGTATTTTATTTTACCGCGGATGTGTGTATACAATGCTTCAAAATCAGATTCTGAAAAATGGGTCTGCTGGCGGTATAAATTTTCGAGAATCAGTTCCATTTGAATCCCCTTTCTGTCTGCAGGTATAAAGGTTTCAGGCTGATTTGCAAACGTGATCAGTCCTGCTTTATCGTGTTTTAACAAAGCCACATGGGTTAACACTAATGAAGCGTTAATCGCGTAATCGAGTAGTGTCATTCCCTCAAACGGCATTTTCATATTTCTGCCCTTATCTACCAGACAATAAATATGCTGACTTTTTTCATCCGTAAAAGTATTCACCATCAGGTCGCCGGTTCTTGCTGTAGCCTTCCAGTTCACGTTCCTGTTATCATCGCCATGCACATATTCTTTTATTTGTTCAAACTCCATGCTGCTGCCCGATTTACGTAAACGGCGTATTCCATTTTCATTGAGCCGGTTGGAAACCGCCATTAGCTGGTATTTTTTTAATTGCTGGTACGAAGGGTAGGTGCAAACCAAACGCTCCTGTGGCAAAACAAACCTGCGTTCAACCAACCCAATCGGGCTTCGTACAAATGCGTTGATATTGCCAAACGCGTATTCGCCCCGTTGCAAAGGCCGCAATGCATAAGTTAAATGGCAATCTGCTCCACCCGCCAACGTAGCATTTCTTTTCCAGTTTCTTTGCTGAAACTGGAAAGGCAGTTCATCAATAATACTAACCCTCACGGTAAAACTGTAATGATTGAAAATCTGTAACTGAACAAGGTTATCATCGCCATTACTAAAGCGTTCTGCTGTAAATCTTTTACCAGTTAGGGCGTGGCGCCTTGCATACAATACTACAGCGTCGGTAGCTACCAGGCTAACCAGCAGCATTAAAAGGAGTTGAACAATGGAGAACAGCACCTCCATAAAAAACGACGTGATAAATAACAAAACGATAGCTGCCAGCAACACATACACTTTGCGGGTGAGCATAAACGATTGATATAACGCTATCAGCTTTTTCAATATTTAACGCGGTATTTCCAACGCATGAATAATTTCCTTTATCACATCATCTTCAGTAGCGCCTTCCATTTCTTTTTCGGGGGTAAGGATAATGCGATGGCGCAATACCGGCGGCGCTACTTCAAGAATGTCTTCGGGTGTTACAAAGTCGCGGCCATGCATAGCCGCTATGGCTTTTGCTGAGATCATTATAGACAGGGATGCCCGCGGCGAGGCGCCCAGGTAAATGGCTTTGTGCGTTCGCGTGGAGGTTACCAGCCTGGCAATGAACTGTAATAACTTTTCCTCTATCAGCACAAGGCGAACTAACTTCCTGAGTTCAGCAACCCGGGTAGCAGATAATACCACATTTACCTGTTGTGTAATTTCATCTCCCGGCGTTTGGTGAAAACGGTTCAATATGGCCACTTCCTCTTCTAATGAAGGATAGGGAACGTTTATTTTAAAAAGAAACCGGTCCAACTGGGCCTCGGGAAGGCGGTATGTGCCCTCCTGCTCAACAGGGTTTTGAGTGGCAAGCACCATGAACGGTTTTTCCATCTGGTGTGAGTATCCGTCAACCGTTACCTGTTTCTCCTCCATTACTTCAAATAAAGCCGACTGTGTTTTTGCAGGTGCGCGGTTAATTTCATCCACCAGTACAATGTTACCAAAAATCGGACCCCGTTTAAACTGAAACCCACCCTCCTTTGAATTGAAGATAGAGGTACCCAATACATCCGAGGGCATGAGATCGGGTGTAAACTGGATGCGTGAAAAATCGAGTTCGATACATTTTGCCACCAGCCTGGCGGTTAAAGTTTTTGCCACACCGGGTACGCCCTCAATCAAAACATGTCCGTCGGCCAACAGGGCTGCCATAATCAGCTTCACCATGTCGTGTTGTCCAATAATTACTTTGCTGATCTCATTGCGCATCTGCGCGACAGATTCATGAAGCAGCGAAAGATCGGTTCTTGGCTCAAATACATTTTCTTCCATGCTATGTGGTTTTATAAAAGCGGTCTAATAATTGATAAAACTCCGCCACCTGCCGGTCGTGAACGGAGGGCGTTTCCTGTATAAAGCGAATATAGGTTGTTATGGATTGAATGATTTGAGGGTCGCATCCCGATTTTTTTGAAAGCCGGGATGTAAAATCGCTGTCCATATTGCCGGTAGCTATGCTAAAATGACTATGAACATAATCTGTAAAGTAAAGGCTCATTTTTTGGCAGAGGTTCTTGTTATCCTTTTTCTGAAAATATAAACGGCCAATTGTCTTTACAAAATCCAGCGAATCATTTTTAGGAACTGCAGCAGCCGGGATAATCCGTTGCCTTCGTTTGATACCAAGCAAAACGAATAGGATCAATCCGGCCAATGCGGTGAGCAATGCCATGCGAAACGCAGGTTGTTCCATTAATACACGCAACGGCGAAGCTTTTTTTTGCAGGCCGTTGGGAGGCTTGTGCAAATAGTATTCATCCCATACCAGGGTTGATGCATGATTGTTTAATAACGACAATAATTGGTTGTAATAGCCCATATTGTTTTTATGCAGCAAAAAATAATTGCTGAAAGCAAGCGGTGCGGTATGAATAATAAAGCTGCCTTCCGCCACACGCAATTTTATGGCCACGCCATTACTATTGGCCGAGGTACCCAGCACATACGACATGGAAGAGTCGATTGCATTAAACCAGGAGTAAAATTTTCTACCCGGATAGCCATACTGGTTATCCGTTTTTGAAAACGGCGGTTGCATAAGCCGGAGTTGCAGGGTATCCAATTCACTAAAATTTTCGTATACCGGGAACCCTGCATCTGCGTAGCTGATATCGAAATGAAAGAAGTCCTGCACATCGTTGCTGAAGTCGTAGGATGATATCAGCACATCATTTCCCCTGCTCGCAAAATGAAACAGTTCGGTAAGTTCAGCGTTGCTGGCATTAAATTCTTTGCAAACAATGATCATTACCTGGTTGCCATTATCATAGTCCAGCACGTCTTCCTTCCAAAAGCCCGGTCCATTTCTGTTTAAGGTGATTTTCGCTTCAGGAAATATATACCCGAGGTTATGGTGTGCAACATAAGTGCCATAAGGTTTCTTATCTTTTTTATTCAGCGTTATCCTATGGTCGAAGCGTTCTTTATTTTCGCCGATCATCAATGCCAGCAACAATACCGGCAACAGGCAGCCCAAGATGTATGGTAGCGCTTTTTTCAAGCCAAAACGTTGTTTTTTTGATAGAGCAAAGCGAAATCGTTTTGAACGTTTTGATATTGCTGTTGGGTTACCGGCATCTGGCCATACCATGCATATTCGTAGCTGCGGGTTACTTTAAAAAAATCCTTATAACACAGGTTTTGATAGAGCTGGGTAAGATATTCGCTATTGGTGGCATCGGGCGTATAACTGATCAAACCCCTTTCGGAAAATGTTTTGAGCAGTTGCAGGTAAGCCAGCCGGATCGCCAGACGGTAATCTGCCTTCACTTCGGCATCATATATCAGTTGCTTGAAATCAATCGCAAAAATATCATCTGCTATGCCTTCCTGCGCCAATGGCCCCAGTTTAACCACGCTTCCGGAACCGAAGATATTCATCTTGTTTGTTGCCAGGAACCACACTATGGCGGAAACAAATAACAATAATATAGTCCACCACATTACCTGCCGGAATGTTGGAGCGGTTAACAATTTGAGCATTGCTGAAAGCACTTTGTCGCCTAAAGAACGATTGACCGACTCTTTTTCTTTCACTTGCATGTTTTTATTGGCATACCAGAAAGCCTCATCTGTTTTAAGTTGGCGGGTAATCGAATCCGGAACCTCCCTGTTTATGATCTCAGTTGAATCGTATAAAGAAGATGGATTGGTTTTGCCTGAAAAAAAGAGAGAATCCATGTAATTTTCTTCCTCTTCACTGGAGTTAAATCCGCTTAGGCTATCTAATCTGGCTTCAATGCTGTCTTCTTCACTGATCACCGGAACGTTAGTATCTGTTGATTGCTGGGCATAACCGGTAGCGGCAAGATGGAGTAATAGTAAGCAGGTATAAAGAAAAGGTTTGGTCAAATGATATTATTTAGCAGATGTTTTCATTCTTTTTTTTACGCGCACCGGGTAAATAATATAATACCATACAATATAGGAAGCCGACGTGATCAGTATAAACATGCTTAACCATTGCGGCATGAAATAATAGCGGGTTACAAAACCCTCAAAAAAAGCGGCCACTATAAAAACAGGTATTAAACTCACTAATATGATTACGCCATCCTTGGCGCCACGCATAAATGCAGCCAACCTTTTTCCTGTTCCGGGAAATATCCAGCTCTTGCCTAATACAATGCCCGCAGCTCCTGCAATTACAATGGCAGATATTTCGAGCGTACCATGAATAAATACTGTTAGTACGGATTGTACGCCCAGCCCTTTGGCAACAAACATTTGCTCAAATGCACCCAGTCGAACGCCTTCACTCACAAGGGAAAGAACAAGCGGTATGCACAAAAAAAGGCCCTGAGCAAAGTAGCCGAATGCTACAAAAAGATTGTTGATCATAATGCCCATCCACATTAACATTTCAGTGCCTTCGGCATATATGCCAAATGGCGCTCCTTTTTCGATATTTTCTTCTGTCATGTTCACATAGTTGTCTCCGAGCATTTCCCGAACAAAACTTTCATCATGTTTTGAAGAGAAAAAGCCAACAACAAAAAAGGTAATAAAAAGCAGCGCGCAAAACAGCAAAACACCATGATGCTTCCGAATGGTTAACGGCACGGTGTACTTCCAGAATTCAGCAATGCGGTTCCGGTCTTCTTTACGGTTCTGGTATATGCTCATATAGGTTTGCGAAGCCCTTGCGTTTAAATAACGGGTGACCCTGCTTTGGGGATAAAATGTTTTCGCATACGAAAGATCATCTACCATTTGGGTAAACATTGTGGCCGTTTCATCGGCATCCTCAACAGGGGCATCGTCGGTTTTAAGCCACCTGTCTTTGTTCTTCTTAATAAAAAGGGCCTCGCGCAACAGCAATTAAATTTGCTTCAATTTAAATAAATAGTTAACATCGTTTACGAACAGCGCCAGATTTTTATTATTGTATGCTTATGGGTAAAATTTTTATTCCTACCAATTTTAATATTGATCTTGAATTTGAAAGTGCTGCCTTTCACACCAGAATGATTGCCTGGCTTACGGATATCGTGCTGCAGGTGTTTTATATGATCATTGCTTTTAATGTATACGCATCCTTTGCGGGTAATTATTCGCCGGGCTATTCGGGGCACGATATGTGGGCGCTGCAGCTCATGTTAATGCTGCCTGTGTTTACCTATCATTTGCTTTGCGAAGTATTCTGGAACGGGCAGAGCATCGGCAAAAAAATAATGGGTATAAAAGTGGTGAATGATAATGGCGGAAAGGCTTCTCTGGGCCAGTATATGATCAGGTGGTTATTGCGGTCGTCAGATCTCTCCATACCCATTATTATTATAGCCATTATGTTTGGGTGGGTGGGCGCTTTGAAAGCATTGTGGATTACAACCTGTATGTTTATTGCAGATGTGATATTGGTAGCTACGAATAAAAAGTCAAAACGGCTGGGTGATCTTGCGGCAGGAACCTTACTCATAAAAATCAATCCCAGGGGAAACCTTGAGGATACTATTTTTATGGAAGTAGCTGAAGATTATATTCCCTTATTTCCACAGGTGATGCGGCTAAGCGACCGGGATATTAATACCATTAAAGGTATTTTAGATGCCGGCCGCAAAACCCGGCATCCGCAAATGGTGGAAAACACTTCCCACAGGGTGAAGCACGTATTAGCTATTGAAAGCGCTATGCCGGCATTCGATTTTTTAGAAACACTGTTAAAGGATTATAATTATTTGTCGACGAAGGGGTAGAAGGGTATGAGGTACGAGGTATCAGGTATCAGGTAT
>CAYMKT010000139.1:7231-9912 GCA_964391065.1 uncultured Terrimonas sp.
TTTGTCGACGAAGGGGTAGAAGGGTATGAGGTACGAGGTATCAGGTATCAGGTATCAGGTATCAGGTATGAGCTATGAGCTATCAGCTACTACTTACCACTTACTACTCACCACTGCTATTATCCACCTCCCAGTCATCTGTTCTGAACGGGTTTACCGGTAATCCTTCCCTGCTGAAAATATTTGCCATTGCCGTATTGCTGAACGCGAAGCGAACGGCTACCGGGTTTTTAATTTGTTTGTTGGAAAGTATTACATGATCGTTTTCAATCTTTACATCAGCAGGTAAAAAGTTTTTATCATCGCCGGCAATATAAAATTCAGTGGCTCTCTTGTCGGGGCCTTTCAGGATAAGCCCATTGGGAGCGTTATCGAAATATACAACAGCTTTATTTTTATTTACTTCCATGTTTCTATACATGGGGCTTTTATAAGTGATGCCTTCTTTTTTATAGGTTTCCGAAAGCGCCCAGGCGGCCAGCCTTGCGCCTACGTCCTTCTTGTTAAGCGGATGAATATTTTTAACATCATCCACCAGGTCGGTGATTACCGCCATGCCTGTATTGGGATGCGTGAGCGTTTGGGTTTGCGCTTCTCTTAACAATGCTCCTATATTTTTATTGCCATAGGCAAAAGGAGCTATCTGCACATAATAAAAAGGGAAGTCTTTCTTCCAGTCTTTACGCCAGCTATCAATCAGGGTTGTCATCAATGCTTTATAGGTAGATGCCGTGCCGGTATTGCTTTCCCCCTGGTACCAGATAGCGCCAGCAATATCATAGGAAGTAATGGGGGCGATCATGGCATTATACGCCCTGCCGGGAGCGTTGGGCCACCAGTTGGTTACGCCAATTTTAGCGGCGGCTGTTTTTAGTACAGGGTCATTTTCCACTAGTTCTTCCGGTGTCCATACTTCGGCGGGAGTGCCGCCCCAACTGGTATTGATGAGCCCAATGGGTACGTTTAATTGTTGCTGCAATTGCTTTCCAAAATAATAAGCTACCGCGCTAAAGCTTCTCAATGTTTCCGGGTTGCACTCTGTCCAGGCGGCCACACAATCGTCCTGGGGAGTGAGCGCCGTAGTTTTAGGAATATGAAAGAAGCGGATATTGGGATTGGCGCTGTTCGGAAGTTCGGCATCTATCTGGGGCAAACCATTCAGGCTGCTCCATTCCATATTCGACTGGCCCGAGCAAACCCACACTTCACCGATCAATACATTATCAAGCACAATCGTATTATTCCCTTTGAAGGTAATAGTATAAGGACCACCCGCTGCGGGCGTTTTGATTGCAATATTCCATTTGGCATCACCGGATGCCATAGTCGAATCTACTGTGGAACCCCATGATGTAGTAATAAAGACCTTTTCTCCGGGAGATGACCAGCCCCACAGGTTTACGGTTGATTGTTGTTGTAAAACCATATTGTTGGACAATACAGATGGCAGCCGGATATCGGCAAACGCGTTGAAACACACGATAGTTAAAATGAAACTGGTTAAACAGCTTGCAGCGAACGGTTTATTCATATAGCTTTTTGAGCCAAAAGGTAGTAAAGAAAGAAGCCATGGCAAAATGAATTATATCTTTACGGAAACTTTTTTAGATGGCGATGAATATGGCGCTTATAGGCGAACTAAAACACGAAGCTTCAAATACCCGCAAAATACTGTTACGCATACCCGAAGAGCAATTCGATTGGAAACCGCATGAAAAAAGCAGGAGCCTTGCACAATTGGCAAATCATATAGCCGAATTACCGGTATGGATTCATTATATGATGACGGCTACCGAATTCAACTTTGCCGGCGAGCCATTTAAACGGTTAAAAGCCACTTCGCAAAGTGAATTAATTGAAAATTTTGATTGCATCATCCAACAGGCGATTGAACTGCTTGAAAAAACGAATGATGAAGAATTGGCTGCGCGATGGAAGTTGAGCAGAGGGGAACTGGTGATTTTTGAGTTACCACGGAAAGTGGCTATCCGCAACATGGTAATGAATCATATCATTCATCACCGTGGTCAATTATCGGTATATCTTCGCTTACTCAATGTTCCGGTTCCGGGTTTGTACGGACCTTCTGCGGATGAAAAATAGCGGACCGGCGTTTTATTTTTCTTTCACATAGCGGTACTGATTGCCATTCAGCAACGGATGTTGCCCTACAAGCATGTTATTTGTAAACAATAAAGTGAAGTTTTCAAAAAAAACTTCGGCTATCGACTTATTAAATACAAATTCGAAACTATTTTGAATTTTATTGGTTACGATAAAGGTGAAGGGGTGATCGGGGAAAAGAGACGAGAATATCTGTATGGAGTCCACCACGTTTTTAGGAAATTTCACAATGCCTTCGTCGTTGCTGTATAGTTTTTGCCTTCCCCTCGCTGTATACAATATACATTCTATGTTCCTGTTCAGACCCGGATTATCGTTAGAAAACTTAACCGTAACAAAATTATCATTTACTCTTTTTGCAGACAGTAATTGGAAATCTTTGTGAGCCTTTGAACGGCTGTTCAACACAATGGTGTTTTTATTCGCTTCCCATACGCCTGAACCATACCGGTCGAGTCCGCCATAGGTAAAAAAAAAGGTGAAAGTGTAATTGCTCTTTAATTGAAAGCCGCTGGCCGTTTCGCGCACTCCTTCCAAAAAATAACTTCCGGTAATAT
>CAYMKT010000140.1:0-9777 GCA_964391065.1 uncultured Terrimonas sp.
CAATTATCGCTTTAGTATTGTTTTTTATACTGGGCTTACTGGCACTGCTGTATACTAGAAGAGCAACAAGGCAAATGGCATAATTTGAATTCAAGATTTAATTCTCACAGCTCACCGTTCTTTGCTGATAGCTGTGAGCGATGAGTGCCTTGAGACTTTGAGCAATGAACAATGGAACAAAATATAAGGTAACGCTGGCTGGATTTATCATTACTTTCCTGGGCGCGATATTGTTTTCAACCAAAGCGATTATTGTAAAACTGGCGTTTAAGCATACCGATATGAACGCCCTTTCGTTGCTGGCGCTTCGGATGCTTTTTGCGCTTCCTTTTTATATAGGCGCTGCATGGATGGCATCTTCCGCAAAAAATGCTGCTCCGCTCACCGGCAGGCAATGGGGCGCTGTTATTTTCCTGGGTTTGTTTGGCTATTACCTCAGCAGTCTTTTTGATTTTGTGGGTTTGCAATACGTAACCGCCGGTTTGGAGCGGCTGATACTTTTCCTGTATCCCACTTTTGCGGTACTTATGAATGCTGTTGTGTTTAAACAAGGTGTTAACCGCCTGCAAAAAATAGCGTTATGGCTTACTTATTCCGGCATTGCCATCGCGTACCTGGGCGAGTTAAGAATAGACAGTGATAACCCTGGTTTTCTCTGGGGGAGCTTCCTCATTTTTTTATGCTCCATCACTTTTGCCATGTATATCACCGGCAGCGGGCGTATTATTCCAAATATCGGCGCAGCCAGGTTTACAGCCTATGCCATGCTCGCCGCCACTGCGGGTATTTTTGTGCATTTTGCTATGGCAGGAGAAATGCCTGTAAACGGATTTTCAATGGTGCATTGGCAGTATGGACTGGTGCTGGCCATAGTAGCCACGGTTTTGCCCAGCTTTATGGTGTCGGCCGGCATGAAACGGATCGGCTCCAATAATGTAGCGATTATTTCAGCCATCGGCCCCGTGTCTACCATTGTGCAGGCTTATTTTGTTTTGGGCGAACCTTTTTTTAAGGAGCAGTTGATCGGAACCATACTTGTAGTGGCGGGGGTGCTGCTCATTGGCTGGCAGCCACCTAAAAATGTGGTATTGAAATAATTATTCCCCTATATTTGCAGCCCGTATTTTAATAACTGCCCGGGTGGCGAAACTGGTAGACGCACTGTCTTCAGGTGGCAGCGTTCGAAAGGATGTGCTGGTTCGAATCCAGTCCCGGGCACAATACCCCATTTTTGATGGGGTTTTTTTATGCCGTGGAGCATAAAGCTGGACTTTCTAAGCACGAACAAACCGTCTTTGAAACATTATTTGCAAAGTATTCAAAAGACACTACACAATAAACTGTACCGCTGCCAGTTCCCTGCCAACTTGCTGAATCCCTTTTAAAATACGATTGGTTTGATTGGGCGAAGGTTTTTTTATACCCTTGATATATTGCGCTAAAAGGCTTTGATTAATGCCGATACGTTCAGAAAGAGCCTTTGCATTGATTACCTTGTAAAATTCAAAAAAGCTGGATAATTCCAATTCATACTGTATTTCATCGGCTGCATAAGAAAGCCCTTTATCCTGTGCATAAAGATTCACAGCATCCAAAACATTGGCCTTGAGTTCTTCAAAGTCATTACCCTGGGTACCTATAAAATCTTTCCCAATGTTTGCAAAAGCGGAATATCCTTTACCCTCTTTCAGTACCTGCATTTTTATCTTAGATTTTTTCATCTTTTTGTTGTTTTAATTTTTGCCTGTTTGAGTATGGCGGTAAGCAAGCCTTTTTTTACTTCGGTTGAGGCATGGTAAGGAACTATAAGTTTACCTTCTTTGGTTTGATGTTCCATAATCATGTGGCTGCCCGATTGCCTTACTACAAACCAACCGTCTTTTTTAAGTAATCTTAGCAGTTCGCTGGATTTCATAAGCAAAGGTAATAAATTTATTACCTGTTTTGGTTTGAAAGCATATAATCTTTACCCGGCAAAATATGGTGCGTTTACAATTTTTGTTACCCTGTTGTTACTTCATGTCCTATAGAACAATAATAATATATTGATAATTAAATAGTTACAAGCATAGGTACTGAACCAGTCCCGGGCACAATACCCCATTTTTGTTGGGGTTTTTTTATGCCGTGAAGCATAAAGCTGGGCTTTCTAAGCACGAACAAACCTTCTTTGAAACACTATTTGCCAGGTATTCAAAAGACACTACACAACAAAACGTACCGGTGCAGAAACCCAGTTGAGCTTTCGAAATTCATTTTGACTGGCTGTATACTTAGTGCAAATGTTATGGCAATTGAAGTTTTAGTTGAACTGATTTAAAATCCTAATTTGAGTTGGAATTAAAACGGGCGTTACCTGTTCATGTGCCGGTAACCCATCTAATCCATTCTATGTGGTTTACAAAATCAACCGAACAAATACTTACCGAACTGGCCGTAGATCCGCAAACCGGATTGTTGGAGCAGGAAGCCGGTGCACGGCTGGCCAAATACGGGACTAACAAACTGCAGGCACAAAAAAAGAAATCAGTGTTCCAGTTGTTTGTGGCTCAACTGAAAGATGCTCTGATTTATATACTACTTGGCGCCGTGATAATCACGGTTTTCATGGGTGAGTATATTGATGCAGTTATTATTTTACTTGTCATTAGTATCAATGCCGTTCTGGGTGTGGTACAGGAAGTAAAAGCCGGAAACGCGATAGAAGCATTGCGAAAACTTTCTTCTCCCAAAGCCCTGGTAAAACGCGATGGACATGCATTAGAACTGGAATCCGAAAAACTGGTTCCGGGCGACATTATTCTATTGGATGCAGGACGGTTTGTGGCGGCCGATCTGCGTCTCATCGAATCGGCGAATCTACAGATTGAGGAGTCGGCCCTCACGGGCGAATCGGTTCCTGCCGAAAAAAATGCCAATGTGATGCTTCAAGACCGGGAAACACCATTAGGCGACCGGGTCAACTCCGCTTTCATGTCTACGCTTGTTACCTATGGGCGTGGGGTAGGGGTGGTAGTAGGTACGGGTATGAATACCGAGATAGGGAAGATTGCCGGTATTATCAACGAAGAAGTGGAAGAAAAAACTCCGCTTGAAAAACGTTTGGATGAATTGGGTAAAACATTAGGCAAGATCGCGATAGGAGTCTGTTTACTGATGTTCATTATTGCGTATTTGCAGGAACGCAACCTGGCCGAAATGTTTCTGACCTCGGTTTCGCTGGCTGTGGCCTCCATACCTGAGGGACTGGCTGCTATTGTGGCGGTGGTTCTTTCAATAGGCGTTACCAAACTGGCCAGGCGCAATGCCATCATAAAAAAACTACCAGCGGTTGAAACCTTAGGTTCGGTGAACATTGTGTGTTCTGATAAAACCGGTACACTAACGCAAAACAAAATGACCGTGGTGCGTTACTTCAATCTCGACGAAGGGGAAGTAACAGTTGAAGTGAGTAAGGAGGGAACTGAAGAAGCCAGCCTTTTGGCAACAGCCATGATTCTCAGTTCAGATGCTACCTGGGAAAATGGAGAAGGTACCGGTGATCCCACTGAGATTGCGCTGCTCATTTTTGGCGACGCGATTGGCGTTGACCGCAATACCCTCGGACAAAAAAATAAAAGAGTTGGTGAATTAGCCTTTGATTCGGATCGAAAACTGATGTCGACCCTGGAAGACGACAACGGC
Source organism: uncultured Terrimonas sp. (assembly GCA_964391065.1). Classification (GTDB taxonomy): domain Bacteria; phylum Bacteroidota; class Bacteroidia; order Chitinophagales; family Chitinophagaceae; genus Agriterribacter. The sequence continues at coordinate 3,685 of CAYMKT010000140.1, forward strand.
CGGCTGCGCGTGTTTGTAAAAGGAGCCATTGACAACCTGGTAACCCGTTGCACTCATGTGCGGCAGAACGGACAGGTAGTACCGTTGAAAAATGAGCACCGGGATCAGTTCCAGAAAGCCACCGATAACCTCTCAGGCAAAGCCCTGCGTACCCTGGCAGCCGCCTACAAACCAGTAGATAAATTGGTAGCAGAGGAAGATATGGAGAAAGATCTTGTACTCATTGGAATGGTAGGCATGATAGATCCCCCTCGGGAGGAAGTGAAGGATTCCATTCAAAAAGCAAAAACAGCAGGCATCACCACCATCATGATCACCGGCGATCATAAGAACACCGCTTTCGCCATTGCCCGGGATTTAAACATTGCAGAGCGTGCCGAAGAAGTGATTACCGGTGAAGAGCTCAACCACATACCAGACGAAAAATTGAACACCCAGGTATCGAACTACCGGGTATTTGCCCGGGTATCACCCGAACATAAAGTAAAAATTGTAAGGGCATTCAAATCGCAGGGAAACATCGTATCTATGACCGGCGACGGTGTGAACGATGCGCCTTCGCTCAACACCGCCGATATCGGTGTGGCTATGGGTATCACCGGTACCGACGTGGCCAGGAATGCTTCGGAAATGATACTGGCCGATGATAATTTCGCCACCATTATTACGGCCATTGAACAGGGTCGGAATATTTACAATAACATTAAGAAATCGGTCATCTTTTTACTGGCCAGCAACATGGGCGAAGTGGTGACCATGGTGGTAGCCATCGCCATTGGTATGCCGGCACCGCTGATAGCCACGCAATTGCTCTGGATAAATTTGCTGACGGATACCCTGCCTGCCGTTGCACTGGGCATGGACCCCGGCGACCCCGATGTGATGCGGGAGTCACCGCGCAATCCTAAAGAGAGCTTTTTTGCCGGTGGCGCCGGCCGGCGAATAATCCTTGGTGGAGTAATCATTGGTCTGCTTACCATTTTTGCGTTTTGGCTTGGTTATTATGAAAACGGTTACAGTCCTTACGCCTACAACATACCCGAGAGCGTTCATCAATACGCACGAACAATGGCTTTTATGACCATCATTTCCTGCCAGTTGCTGTATTCACTAACATTCCGGCATTCGCAAAAGTCGTTGTTCACAGTGGGCCTGTTTTCGAACAGGTACCTGGTTGGTGCGGTGGTTGTTGGTTTTTTGCTTCAATTTATTGTAATGGGCATGCCGGTAATGCAGCGGGCTTTCAAGCTGCAACTCCTCGATGTCAGGGGATGGGTGATTATACTGGTACTGGGTTTGATGCCTGTAACACTGAATGAGATTGGCAAAGCCATTACACGCCACCGGAAATAAACTTTTGTGTTGGAAGCCGGGTACTTTCATTACGCAACAGTATTACCTGGCCATCCGACCATTGAAATACCGGCAGGCAAATCGCCAGGAAGAAAGTGTATTTCGACTCATACTTTTAAAAAGTTTTTTACCTGGGCTATGCACTTTGGCTGCTCACTTAACGAGCTTATCAGAACTTTTGTCCCTGGCGGCCCCCCGGCGGAAATATTCATCAGCCGACAGCATACCGCTTCCCTTTAGAGCAAAAAGGATGAGTAAAATAAGAACGATAACCGTAAGTATTAATTCGAAAGCGTTGCGATCTATGTTTTTCACATTTACAAACACAATGGCTACCAAAACGATCGGTATTTGAACAACAGACGAAAGCCGGGTAAAAAGACCGACTGTTATAAAAAAGCCGCATAACAAGGTTAGTATCGTAACTACTAAAACAAATGCCTCGGCATTTTGGCTGAATATGCCTATGCCGGTTTGCTCAATCGACGATTTCAACGCTGCGGTATCCCGAACAAAATTGATTCCTTTCCAGATCAGGATTAATCCTAATGCGATTCTTAAAAAGGCGACCCATCCAGGCTGGACGGAATTTGTTTTCCCGGTGGTAATTGTACGTGACATAGATGGAGTTTTATGTAGCATAAATATAAACAAAACAAATCACTACAGCAGTGCAGAAACTACTGAGGGTGAAAGTTAAATTTTTCTGCGCAATAATCATTGCACTGTATAACTGTACCACGCCGGCATACAAATCATTTAAAGCTTCTGCCATAAACGGAGGTGTGCAAATGATGTCTTACTACCCTGTCATCTAACCCCGCAATCATAGCCAACAAATGGGATTTATCATCTCGTTTGCGTCCATGTAAAAAAGTGTACATCCTAATATTTATTGTTGTTGCCCGTTACGGCATTTCATCAGAAATATCCGCTATCACACTAACGATTTTTGTTGTCGATGATTCTTTACTGATCGCTGTTTGGCTTCAAGCCTTTTCAATGATTGTTTTGATAATTATCCGTAGTTTATTTTTTCATTGCTATCAATTCTTTGTTTGGTAAGAACGAATTTGCATAGCGGTGAATAGCATTGTTGCAGTACAAGAGTGCGACGCAACGAAAGTTCAATAGTAGCAGTGCAGCCGGGGAACAAAAAATTTAAAAAAGTTGAACAATGCTTTGGTTCACACGATCTGATCATCAACCAAAATCCGCAATAACTATTCGTTCCTCCGCAATGTGCAACAATTATTTTACTGTAACTCGCAGTCTTCTATAGCGTCGATGGTATAGGTGGATGGCTGCCCTGTTACAAAACTGGAGAGGTCGGAAATAAGCCAGCCTTCCACCGCAAACTGTAAAATATGTTCGCCGCCCTTTTCATCGATGCTGTACGAACGCAACACGCCTTTCTCTACAAAAGGCAACAACACATTACTTCTTCTGCGTAAGCTGCTGTATCTTCTTTTTATGTCCAACAATCCAGATAATATCGCCCCACTCCAAAATGGTGGTTGAATCTGGATTTAATATTCTTTCTTCGCCACGTTCAATTCCTACAATCAGTCCATCGGTACGTTCACGCAAACCGGAGCTTCGCAAATCCATTCCTTTTAATTTCGTATGCTCATCAACCTGTATTTTTTGCAGCGCAATGTCATTAATGTCCATGTCATGCACGTCGATCAATTCTTTTGCATCAAACGCGGGTTTAAACATCTGCATCTGTTCGTCGGTGGCAATAATCCCAACGTGGTCATAAGGCATTAGCCGGTTATGGCGCCCAGGCACATGAATCAGCTTATCACCCCGTTTGATGTAGGCGATGTTAACGCCAAATTTTTCCCGCCATCCCAATTCTGCCAATGTTTTGCCGGTATACTCTGCCTCCGGGTTGACTTCCATTTCTATGATATGCGCCTCCCAGGGCTTTAGGTTGGATTGGATGTCGGCATTCTTGCGTAAAATATTGGCTATTAAAGAAACATCGCTGGCCTCAGCCGTTTCTCTTGCGTTGAAATTCGTTAAAAATCTTTTTTCGATGCGTTGATAAACTTTTTGGACTCTCCTTGAAAAAATGATCAACACCAAAATGGTTACCGGTGCAATTACTAAAATGGCAATTTGTGTAGAGACCATTCTGTCAACCCAGAAGCCAATAAATAAAATGGCCAAAAGAATTCTGACAATTTCTATTATTAATAACGGACCCCGGCTATATTTTTTTTCCAGCCATAGTTCTTTATATGCAAGGTTATGGGGCCGCTTTGCCATAAAGGCCCAAAGAAAAGGTGAAGCAGCGCCAAGAGAAATTACCAGGACAATAATGTTTCTCAATACATCCCCCTCCACATTTTCATTAATAAAAGGAAGAAGGAAGTTCAATGAAAGCAATATCAAAGCAAGCAAAATAATGCCGTTTGCGAGTGCGATATTCCTATAGGATTTTAACACCAGCTTCCAGTCGCTGTCTGCCTGTATGTCTTGTGTACTTACCGAATAGCTGTTCAACTTATTTACCCATTTATCGGGGAGAATTTTTGCAATAACATTATAAAAGGGTTCACTGTACTTGATCAGGTAAGGTGTTGTGAAAGTAGTGATGGCAGAAGCGCCAACAGCCACAGGAAAAAGAAAATCGGATATAACGCCTAACGACAAACCAAGTGTAGCCACGATGAATGCAAACTCACCTATCTGCGCCATACTCATACCCACCTGTACCGATTGTTTTAGCGGCTGCCCCGAAAGTACGGCTCCGAGCGTAGTGCTGAAAAGTTTCCCAAATAAAGTTAGTGCCGTCACCAAAAGAATAGGCCCTGCATATTTCACCATGGCTCCAGGGTCAATCATCATCCCAACCGACACAAAGAATACTGCACCAAAAAGATCTTTCACCGGTTTAATAAGGTGTTCTACTTTTTCGGCAGAAGTGGTTTCCGCAATGATAGAGCCCATGACAAATGCTCCGAGTTCTGCTGAAAAACCAACTTCGGTAGCCAGCACCACCATGCCCAAACAAAGCCCTAACGCAAGAATAAGAAGTGTTTCTTCATCAACTAATTTTTTGATTTTTTTCAAAAAAGTTGGCAAGAGATAAATTCCCGCTATAAACCAAAGGGCTAAAAAGAACAGTAATTTTAAAACAGTATATAACATATCGGCGCCTTCAAACTGCCGTGTAACTGCCAGCGTTGACAGCAACACCATCAGTAAAATCACTACAATATCTTCTACGATCAGCACCCCAAAAACAATGCGGGCATACTGTTTTGTTTTTACTCCCAGTTCGTCAAATGCACGAAGAATGATGGTGGTAGATGAACTGGCCAGCATGCCGCCTAAAAAAAGACTGTCCATTGTTGTCCATCCCATAAATTTCCCGAGGAAATAGCCGGATACGGTTATAAATGCGATTTCAACAAAAGCGGTGATGGAAGCCGAGCCGCCAACACGCATTAACTTTTTAAAGCTGAATTCAAGACCCAGGCTGAACAGGAGAAATATTACGCCAATCTCTGCGAAGGTTTCCACATTATTTTTATCAGCCACAGTAGGGAAAAGATGAAAATAAGGACCTACAAAAAAGCCAGCAATGATATACCCCAGCACCAGCGGCTGCTTAATCCTTCTGAACAGCAAAGTAACCAGCGCACCCGCCATCAGTATCAGTGCTAAATCCTGTATCAGTTTCGGTAAGTGCCCCATGCATTTTTTGTTTTTAAATGAATATAGAAGTAAAACTATCAAAACTTTAAAGAACCTTCAAAACGATGGATGGTAAGTCCGTTTGAAAATGCTCCTGTGCAGCAGACAAAGATGATCCATGCTTTGTAATCACTGCCATGTTAAACTTTTTACTGCTCCCTCCCGTTTTTAACGGCACGCGAACGGGCAAAGTTTCGATGTTTTGAATAAAGCATTGGTATGTGAATGCTACAAATATTGCAAAAACAATCGGCGTGAGAAAAACTTTCTCTGCTGTTGAACCAGGGAGTATAGGGCGCTCAGGCCTTTCCTGCTAAATTTTCCGCATAACGAGCATACTCCGGCTATATCATTCTGTAAAAAAGTTATAGTAGCGCCCCATCCAGTAAGCGAATAAAAAGTAGGTGCCGGTTTCCTCAAATAGGCCGTCGGCCTTTCTGCCCGCATTCAAACTTTTAGGGTTGGTGTTCCAGCGGGAAATGTTACTTTCGGGCGTGGGCACCGGGTGCACCGCCTGCACGCTTGCACCGCGACCAACCAGCGGATCTACCAGTATATCCCAACGATGACTGTTGTCGATCGACCAGCCTACCAGGTCGAGCGGGTACTGCCTGATTTCTTCCAGTGCTATAAACAGTCCGCAATTCTTGTTCAACAAGGCGCTTGCAATTACATTCCACACCGGCATACGGTCGCCTCGCACTGCCTGCCAGCTTCGTTCCAGGCTTTTGATGTATAAGTTACGATCCGTATCGCCGGGGGTATAGCGGAGTAAACCATAGTAAGGAAAGAAATTAAGAATATCATCTGAATGACTGGTTTCAAAGGGTCCATACATTTTTGCCAGCACCGCGTTGCGGGCATACCCGTGCTTTTTTACCAGGGTTTGATATGCTTTTTCAAACCTGGGATTGCCGGTAAAATGACTTGCCGTTACTAAAAAAGAAAGTATTTGCAGGGAGTTTAATCCACGCTCATACATCCAGTTGGGAGAATTGTTCAGCGAATCGGGATGCCAGATGCCCCAGC
>CAYMKT010000141.1:0-4976 GCA_964391065.1 uncultured Terrimonas sp.
CTGCGCTGAACGAAGATTTGCATAAGAATACGCTGTTCTTCACAAAAAAACCGGTCAACTCATTCTGCAATGAACTGACCGGTTATGTTACCCGACCTGGATTCGAACCAAGACACTCAGATCCAGAAACTGATGTACTACCCTTATACTATCGGGCAAGAAAAAACTTCGAAATGGAGGGCAAAGCTACGACTTTCTGTTTATTTTTTCAAGGCATTTTAATGAAAAAAGCAGGTGGACAGGGTGATGCGGTAACCCGGATCGTTGATTTCAGCAGATGGTTAATCATGGTTTTATTTTTATATTGTACCATAATTGCTATATGACTTCAGCCCAGCCATATCACTCCACCTCCACAGCCGGGATATTGGTAGTGGGAAGTTCCAATACCGATATGGTCATCAAGTCGAGTCGCATACCGCTACCCGGTGAAACCATTTTAGGTGGCGACTTTTTGATGAATCCCGGTGGAAAAGGCGCCAACCAGGCCGTTGCCGCTGCGCGTCTCGGCGGCAGGGTGGCTTTTATTGCCAAAGTGGGGAACGATATTTTTGGGGAGCAGGCTATCGCACATTTTAAAAATGAGGGTATCGATACCGCTGCTGTTATTACCGACAAAGATCATCCTTCTGGGGTGGCACTCATTACGGTGGATGCCGCCGGTGAAAACTGTATTGTAGTGGCTTCCGGGGCAAATGGTTTTTTGGATGCCGCTGATATTCTACATTTTAAGAATAAAATTGCCGAAGCGGAAGTAATCGTGCTGCAGCTTGAGGTTCCTCTGCCCACAGTAGAACAGGTAATTGCCATTGCGGCGGCGAACCATAAAAAAGTGATCCTTAATCCCGCTCCGGCCTGTGCATTGCCAGCCGGTATTTTTAAATCGCTTTTTTTATTAACGCCCAACCAGGTGGAAGCCGAAATGCTGACCGGTGTGAAGGTTGAAACTTTAACGGATTGTGAGAAAGCAGCCGCTGCTTTTAAAGAGAAAGGTCTGCGCAATTGCATGATTACATTGGGGGAAATGGGTGTTTACGTGAGTGCGGAATCCTTTACAGGACATATACCATCCGTAAAAGTAGAGGCGGTAGACACTACCGCGGCCGGAGATGTATTTACGGCTGCGGTAGCTGTTGCTATTGCGGAAGGAAAATCAGTGGCCGATGCTGCGAGGTTTGGCGTAAAGGCAGCATCCATTGCCGTTACCCGCCACGGAGCACAGGCGTCGGCGCCGTACCGGAGAGAAATAGCAAGTTGATTGTTCATTCGATGTTATGTTATTCTTCAGGGTTGTTTAGGATGTTTGCAACAAGGTACTTCACAGGCTGGTAAGATTGTTTCACCATAAATGCTTCCCTTGTATGTTTATTGTTGAAAATTATGCACTGGCAGTTGTATTCTGCATCATTACCATGCTTTGCTGGGGCTCATGGGCCAATACGCAAAAGCTTGCCGGTAAAACCTGGCGTTTTGAGCTGTTTTACTGGGATTACGTGATCGGCATTTTGTTGTTCTCGGTAGTATCTGCATTTACGCTCGGGAGTATGGGCAGTAATGGCAGGAGCTTTATAGCCGACCTGCAACAGGCTGATCTTTCCAATATATTCAGCGCCTTTATTGGAGGCGTAATATTTAACGCCGCTAATATATTATTGTCTGCGGCTATCGCCATTGCGGGCATGGCTGTGGCTTTTCCCATTGGCATCGGACTGGCATTGGTATTGGGAGTGCTGATCAATTATTTCGCTGCGCAAAAAGGGTCGCCATTATTTTTATTTGTGGGCGTAGCTTTTGTAATGCTGGCCATCGTATTAAATGCACTGGCCTATAAAAAATCGAATGCCGGAAATAAAAGTGTGTCTACAAAGGGAATTGTACTCTCGCTGACAGCGGGATTACTCATGTCTTTCTTTTATCGTTTTATAGCGGCGGCGATGGACCTCGATAATTTTGTGCAACCCGCTCCTGGAAAGATGACTCCTTACAGTGCGGTGTTTATTTTTTCAATTGGTATTTTTGTTTCTAATTTTTTGTTCAATACTTTGCTCATGCGCAAACCTTTTGATGGGGCGCCGGTAACCTATCGCCAGTATTTTAATGGCAGTTTTCCCACGCACCTGGTTGGGGTGTTGGGAGGCTTAATTTGGGGGCTCGGTAATTCGTTTAATCTTATCGCGGCCGGAAAAGCGGGTCCCGCTATTTCATATGGGCTGGGACAGGGCGCCACACTGGTGGCTGCCTTTTGGGGTGTTTTTATATGGAAAGAATTTCGACATGGTCCTAAAGGAACGAATACGCTGATCGGGCTGATGTTCCTGTTTTTCATTGTCGGTTTGGGCTGTATTATTTACGCCGGAACATAATATCAAAAACTCAACTTTATTTTAAACATCACAATCAACTATATGTGCAGAAGAATATTTTTTTGTTGTGCTTTTATTATGACCGTTTCTTTTTCGCTGGCACAAGCAACAAAGCCCGTATCCATTATTTTCGACAGTGATATGGGTCCGGACTACGATGACGTAGGAGCGATTACATTGCTCCATGCTTTTGCCGATAGCGGATATGTAAAGATTCTGGCAACCATAGCAAGCACTAAGTACGAAGGAGTTGCCGGCGTGTTTGATGTATTGAATACGTATTTTAATCGGCCGGATATTCCTGTTGGTGTGCCGCACCGCACAGGTCTTGATATTCGCGACTTCCAGCACTGGAGCGATAGTTTGTTGGCCAACTATCCGCATACCATACAAAAAAATGCAGAAGTGCCTGAATCGGTAGAAGTGTACCGGAAGGTATTGTCGCAACAACCCGATAAAAGTGTAACCGTGGTTACGGTTGGCTTTTTTACCAACCTGGCCGACCTGTTGAAATCGGCTGGAGATTCGTATTCACCATTAACAGGCGCCGAACTGGTTCAAAAAAAAGTAAAGCTGCTGGTAAGCATGGCCGGTACTTTTCCGTCGGGTAAAGAATTTAATGTAATGAAAGACGCAGCCGCTTCCCAATATGTGGTAGCCCACTGGAATACCCCAATTATTTATACGGGCTTTGAAATTGGCAGGAAAATATTCACCGGGTTGCCGCTCATTCACAATGCCGGCATTCAAAACAGTCCGGTTAAGGATGTATTCAGAATCTCCATACCCATGGCGGAGCAGGACAGCGCAGGCCGGATGAGTTGGGACGAAACGGCCGTGCTGATTGCTGCAAAAGGATATGAACCTTACTATACCCTGCGTAAAGGTGCCATGATAGTGGCAGCAGATGGTGGCAATACCTGGAACAGCAAGGGTAAAAAGCAGGCGTATGTGGTAGAACGGTTACCGGCAAAAGAAGTGGAGGATATCATCAATGCAATAATGATGCATCAACCGGTGAAAAAGCCATAGCGATATTTTGAATGTACAACTGCGTTGTAGTGTGAGCGCCATCCCCGCCTTATATCAATATATTATTCCTTTCTGCGATTAACAATAGCGGTTTTTGCCTTGAAAGTTTCGTGCATATTGCTACCACTCATGCTATGTACTGCTAAAGTCATATTTTTAGCAGTATGAGCACGAAAAGAAAATTCAATAAAACCCCAATGCAATGATGTCAATTATTCGAAACCTTACTGTCCTTACTTGCTGCCTGCTTATGCTTAGTCACGATGGCTTTGCGCAAAAATCCCGCGCCAAAAAAGAAATCAAAAAGCTGATGAAGCAATACAGCGCCGTAGGCTTGTCGGTTGCGGTAGTAAAGGAAAACAAGATGGTATACAAGCATTCGTTCGGGTTAAAAAATACAGAGCAGCATACCCGGCTGGAGAATAAGGATATTTTCCGCATTGCTTCCATTTCCAAATCTTTTTCCGCCACCAGTATCATGCAACTGATTGAAGCGGGCAAACTTTCACTCGATGATGATTTCAGCACACTGCTTGGGTTTACTGTTCGCAATCCGAAGTATCCGGATAGTGTAATTACATTGCGAATGGTGCTTTCACATACTTCCAGCATCAACGATAGCCAGGGTTATTTTGAACTGGATGTGATCAATCCCGGCAAAAATCCGAAGTATGCAGATTGCTATAGTGATTACCCTCCCGGCGGTGAATACAAGTATTGTAACCTCAATTTTAATATGGTTGGCGCGGTAATAGAACGTGTCAGCGGTGAGCGTTTCGACCGGTATGTGTTTAATCATATTTTAAAGCCTTTGAATCTTTATGGCGGTTACTGTGTGGATTCGCTGGATCAATCGCTTTTTGTAACCCTGTACGAATACGATACCGCCAGCAAAAAATTCACGGCTGCTCCCGAGGCGTACAATCCCCGCAGGGAACAAATAAAAAATTATGTTCCGGGGTACAGTACTCCTGTATTTTCGCCAACCGGCGGCATGAAGATTTCCGCAGCCCACCTGGCGAAGTATATGATGATGCACATGAATATGGGCGCATATGAACATACGCGTATTATCAGCGAAGCCAGCGCACGGCAAATGCAATCTGTAGTTTCCGAAAAAGCACAATACGGGCTGGCATTATTAACCACCGATCAGTTTATTCCCGGTAAAGTATTGAAAGGGCATACAGGCTCTGCCTACGGGCTTTACAGTTTGATGCTGTTCAGCCCCGAGGAAAAGTTTGGCTTTGTGCTCATTACAAATGGTTGTAACCCGGTGTACAGCGAAGGATGGAATTTGTTTTTGAAATCATCGGCTTTGGCGTTGTACAAAAACATAATTGAATAAACGGTTCGAATCGCTCTAAAATGGCGGACACAATTACGCGGTCTTCAGCATTTATCCGCCATCCTGTTCAGCGATTTTTTGAAGATCCTCATTTTTTTCCAATGGACCCAGTACAAAAAGAATAACATACACTGCTATCAGTGCCATTACACCGTAGCCCACAAACACAGCATGATAAGCAAACGTGTAGTTGCTGGACGCAGATAAATGTTCAATGGCTACGCCTGACAGCG